>JBIIXY010000074.1:0-12121 GCA_044347105.1 Prochlorococcaceae cyanobacterium | reverse complement strand
GGAAGTTCTTCGGCAACCTGCTCGATGCCGGCCGCATCACCCTCTGCGGCGAGGAGAGCTTCGGCACCGGCTCCAATCACATCCGCGAGAAGGACGGCCTCTGGGCGGTGCTGTTCTGGCTCAACATCCTGGCCAGGCGCCGCGAGCCCGTGAGCCGGATCATGGCCGAGCACTGGAGCCGCTTCGGCCGCCACTATTACTCCCGCCACGACTACGAGGCCATTGCCAGCGATGCCGCCCACGGCCTCTACGACCGAGTGAAGGCGATGCAACCGGCGCTGGTGGGCCAGGCCTTCGCCGGACGCACGATCCACGCCGCCGACGACTTCGCCTACACCGACCCGGTGGATGGCTCGCTCACCAGCGGCCAGGGCCTGCGCCTGCTGCTCGATGACGGCAGCCGGGTGGTGCTGCGGCTTTCGGGCACCGGCACCCAGGGCGCCACGCTGCGGGTGTACCTGGAGAGCTACGTGGCCCCCGGCGGCAACCTGAGCCAGGACCCTCAGGCTGCCCTGGGCGATCTGATCAGCGCCATTGATGCCTTGGCGGAGATCAAGGCCCGCACGGGCATGGAGCGGCCCACGGTGATCACCTGATCAGCTCCGGCGGTTGGGATCCTTGCCGCGCCTCAGCTCGCGCGGGTGATACTCCGGCTCGGGGCTGGCCACCTGCAGTTGGCGTACCGCCTCCACCGCCATGCCCGCCACCAGCCCGAAGCCCGGCAGCAGCACCAGCAGCCAGAACAGTGCTGTTGGGGTCAGGCGAACGGGGGTACGGGCCACGATCCGGCCCATCAGCAGGGCACCGGCCAGTCCGAGCGCGGCGCACACCAGACCCACCGCCAGAATCTGACGTCCGCGGAAACGGCGCTGAGCGGCTGGCAGCGGAGGTTTGGCCGGCATGGTCAGACCGGCTGCTCGGGCGCTGGCGACGCCGCGGTGAGCTGCTTGAGCACCACATAAAAGGCCGGCACCACCAGCAGCGACAGCACCGTGGCCACGGTGAGACCGCCGAACACCACCGTGCCCAGCGAGGCCTGGCTGCGGGCGCCGGCGCCACTGGCCAGCACCAGCGGCAGAAAACCGAACAGGGAGGAGATGGCCGTCATCAGAATCGGCCGGAAGCGGGAGATGGCCGCCTCGCGGGCGGCCTCCAGCGGCGAGCAGCCCTCGTCCATCCGCTGGTTGGCCAGGTCCACGATCAGGATGCCGTTCTTGGCCGCCAGACCGATCAACATCACCAGACCCACCTGCGCATAGATGTTGAGCACCTCCTGGCGCAGGCTGAGAAACAGCAGGGCACCGAGCATGGCGGTGGGCACGGTCATCAGGATGATCAGGGGATCGGTATAGCTCTCGTACTGGGCGGCCAGCACCAGGTACACCACCACGATGCCCAGGGCGAACACCACCACAGCCAGGGCGCCGGCATTGATCTCCTCGCGGGAGATGCCGGTCCAGTCGGAGCCGATCACCGGCTGATCGAGCTGCTCGAACAGCCCGCGGATGGTGTTGATCGCCTCGCCTGAGCTCACCCCGGCAGCCGCCAGACCCTCCACCTTGATGCTGCGGAAGAGATTGAAGCGCGGGATCAATGAGGGGCCCGACGTCTGATCGAGCTGGGTGAACTCCGAGAGCGGCACCGGCCTGCCGTTGCGGTCGTTGACCGTGAGGGCCGCGAGCTGGTCGGGGCTGGCGCGGCGGTTGGCATCGGCCTGCACGAACACCCGCCGCACCCGGCCCTCATCGAAGGTGTCGTTCACGAACAGGCCGCCGATGTTCAGGCTGATGGCCCGCATCGCCGCGCCGTAGTCCACGTTGAGAGCGGCCAACCGGTCGCGGTCGACACTGACCTGCAGCTGGGGCGCCTCCGGCGAGAACTGGGTGAACACACGCTGGAAGCGGCCGCTGGCGTTGGCCTCACCCACCAGCTGATTGGCCACACCAGCGAAGTCCGCGAGGCTGAGGGCGCCGCTGCTCTGATCGAGCACTTGCAGCTCGAAACCGCCGCCGGTGCCGTAGCCGGGAATGGCCGGCGGCTCCACCACCACGATCCGTGCCTCCTGGATCGGAGCGAGCTTGGCATTCAGCCGGCCCACGATCGCCGCCAGGCTCTGGTCGGCCGCCGGGCGCTCCTCCCAGGGCTTGGTGCCGAAAAAGAACACACCCCGATTGGGGCTGCTGCCCTCGAGGCTGGCGCCACTGAACAGGGCGGCGCTCACGATGTCGGGCTCGCTGCGCAGCACGTCCGCCACCCGGGCATTGACGGCCCTGGTCTGGCCCAGGGGCTGGCCGTCGGCCAGCTGCACGATGCCGATGGCGTAGCCCTGATCCTCGATCGGCACGAAGCCGGTGGGCATGGCCGTGAAGGCGAAGCCGGTGAGCACCACGCCTGCCGCCAAGGCAGCGAGCACCAGCCGGCGGCGGCTGAGGCTGCTGGCGAGCAGGGCCTGGTAGCCAGCCTGAACGCGGCCATAGCCCCGGTTGAACAGGGCGAAGATCCAGGGGGTGCCCCAGCCGAACAGGGCCCCGATGCCGCCGAAGATCAGCACGGGCCAGGGCTGGATGGCGGGCACAGCCACCAGCGCCACCGCCACGGCCCCCAGGGCAAACGGCAGGCGCAGGGGCAGGCCAGTGAGCAACGACAGGCCGAAGCCCACCACCACGCCCACCACCAGGGCGAACAGGGCTGGCAGCACGCCACTGCCGCCCAGGAGCAGGCCATAGATCAGGCCGATGAACCCACCGGCGATGGCATAGGTGCGGCGGCTGGGGGGGGCATCGTCCCGGGCCAGCAGCAGGGCCGAGAGCATCGGCGAGAAGGTGAGGGCGTTGAAGGTGGAGATCGCCACCGAAAAGAGGATGGTGGCGGCGAACTGCTGGTAGATGGTGCCGGTGGCGCCGGGGAAGAACAGAACCGGCACGAACACCGCCAGCAGCACCAGGGAGGTGGCGATCACGGCCCCGAACAGGCCATCCATCGTGGCCCGGGCGGCGCTGAGGGCCGAGAGCCCCGCGGCCTTCTTGGTGGCCGTGTCCTCCACCACGGTGATGGCGTCATCCACCACCAGGCCGGTGGCCAGCACCAGACCGAACAGGGTGAGCTGGTTGAGGGAGAAGCCGAAGGCCTTCACGAAGGCGAAGGTGCCCACCAGGGCCACGGGGATGGCGATCGCCGGCACCAGGGTGGCCTTCCAGTCCTGCAGGAAGATGAACAGCACCAGCACCACCAGCACCACCGCGTCGCGCAGGGCACTGCTCACCCCCTGGATCGAGGCGTTGATGAAATCGGTGTTGTCGTAGATCAGCTCCATGGTCATGCCCACGGGCATCAGCGGCTCGAACTCGGCCAACACCTCCTTCACGCCGCGCGACACTTCCAGGGCATTGCTGCCACTGAGCTGGTAGATGGCCATGCCCACCGAGGGCACGCCGCGCAGGTCGCTGGCCTCCACATCAAACGATTCACCGCCCAGGCTGACCCGGCCCACATCGCGCAGGCGCAGCAGGCCGCCATCGGCGCTGGTGCGCAGGATCAGATTCTCGAAGTCGGTGATGCTGGTGAGCCGGCCCTGCAATTGCACCGAAAGGGTGTACTCCTGGCCGGGCGGGGCCGGGGCGCCGCCGATCTGACCGGCTGGCACCAGGCGGTTCTGGCTGCGCACCGCCGTCACCACATCGTCGGCGCTGAGGCCGTTGGCCGTGAGCCGGGCGGGGTCGAGCCAGAGGCGGTAGGCCAGTTCGCGGTTGCCGAAGTAGGTGAGGCTGCCCACCCCCGGCACCCGGCGGATGGCATCGGTGAGGTTCTGATCGAGCAGGCCGCTGATCATCTCCACGCTGTAGGGATTGGCCGCGTCCTCACTGCTGAAGTTGGCCACCAGCAGGATCGAGGTGGAGGCCTGGTTCACGGTCACCCCGGCCTGGCGCACCTCCTCCGGCAGACGGGGCTGGGCCAGGGACACCCGGTTCTGCACATTCACCTGGTTGATGTCGCGGTTGCTGCCGCTGGCGAAGGCCACCGTGATGCTGCTGGTGCCGTCCGCGCCGCTGGTGGAGGAGATGAACTCCATGTTCTCCACCCCGTTGATCTGCTGCTCCAGCACACTCGTGACGCCCTGCTCCACGCTCACCGCGTCGGCACCCACATACCGGGAGCGCACGTTCACCGTGGGCGGGGCGATGTCCGGCAGGTTCTCGATCGGCAGCAGGGGCAGGGCGATCAGACCGGCGAACACCACCAGCAGGCTGCACACCGTGGTGAGCACGGGGCGGACGATGAAACGGTTGGAGGGTGACATGGCGCGGCCTGCTCAGTTCACCTGGATCAGCGAGCCATGGCGCAGGTTGAGCAGATTGGAGGTGATCACCTGCTGGCCCGCCGTGAGCCCGCTGAGCACGGGATAGCGGTTGTCCTGCAGCGGTCCCAGCTTCACGGGCACCTGCAGGGCAAAGCGGCCGTCGGCCGGCAGGGCTGCCAGGCGGGCCTTGTCCAGACGGCCGGGGTTGTTGCGCAGCTGCTCCAGCCCGCCCACCACGAACACGAAACTCTGACCTGCGACCTGGGTGACGGCGGCGAAGGGCACGGCCGGCTGCTGGCGGCTGTCCAGCACCAGCCGGGTGCGGGTGCGCATGCCGGTGCGCAGATCGCCGCGGGGATTGGGGAACTCGGCCTTCACCAGCAGCGACTGGCTGGCAGCCACCACCCCCGGATCGATCGAGCGCACCTGGCCCTCGGCCAGAGGCACATTGCGCACCGGATCCATCAGCACCACCGGTTGTCCAAGCCGCACCCGGTCGGTGAAGATCGCGGGCACATCCACCCGGGCCAGCAGCCGGTCGTTGCGGATGATCGTGGTGAACGGGGCGCCCGCCTGCAGCACATCGCCCTGTTTCACCTGGATGTCGCCCACCACCCCGGCGATCGGCGCCTTGAGATCGCGGAACTGCAGATCCGCCTGGCGGGCCACCAGCTGCTGGCGGGAGGAGATGTACTGCTGGCGGGCCTGGTCGCGGCGCAGGGCCGTGTCGGCCCCGACGCGGGCCAGCTGCTCGAAACGGGCGTAGTTGATCCGGTCGGTCTCGGTCTGGGCGCGCAGGGCCGCTACCTCGGCGCGCAGCTGCACCTGGTCGAGCACCAGCAGGCGCTGGCCCTGACGCACCACATCCCCCTGGCGTACCAGCAACTGCTCGATCCGGCCGGAGGCCTGGGCTGCCAGTGCCACTTCATCGATCGCCTCCAGGGTGCTCACCGTGTCCACGTTCTGACTGAACACGGCGGAGGCCACAGGGACGGCCTGCACGGGCAGAGCGCGTTGCGCAGGCGCCTGCGGCCTGGACTGGCAGCCCGCCGCAGCAAATCCCAGCCACAGCGTGAGGCTCACCCCCCCGGCCCAGGCCCGCGCGGGGGAGCACCAGGAGGCCAGAGCAGGGAGGACTGGCCGGAGAAGGGACACGGCGAACGGCTCCGAAACAACGGCCCATCGGACCAGACCACGTTGCCCGATTGCAGCGCTGGCCGGCGCGCTGGAGGACCGCATCTCAGGGTGGAACCTGGCCCGCACCGTAGGCGCGCTCCACCCTGGCGCTGAAGCCGGCTGCGCGCTCAGAGGTCCTCCGGTCCCTGGGGTTCCCCAAGGTGGGTGAGCGCCAGCTGGCGCATGGTTTCACCCCAGGCGGCACAGCCGGCTGCCCCGCCCACCAGCAGCAGGGCCTGGAGCAGGGGAAGCGGGCGCAGCGGCTCCCCTGGCGTGCGGGCGGCGCGATGCACGAGCCCGAGCAGCACGCTGGAGGCCAGCGCTGCCAGCAGGGCGCTCAGCAGGATCCGCCGGCGGTCGACCCGACTCTGGCGAACCCTGCGGTAACCGGGTGGATGGGGGAGCGGCATGGCGGGGATCAGGCCGGTGGAGGGGCTTCAGGGGCCAGCGGATCGCCTTGGGCGCTGGCGGGGAACCAGGCAGCCTCCAGCTGCTTCATCAGCACATAGAACGACGGCACCACGAACAGGCTGAGCATGGTGGCCACCAGCAGACCGCCGAAGATCACGGCACCCAGGGAGCGCTGGCTGAGGGCGCCGGCTCCGCTGGCCACCAGCAGCGGGAAGAAGCCGGCCAGGGCGGCCATCGCCGTCATCAGGATCGGCCGCAGGCGCGAGCTGGCCGCGCCGATCGCCGCCTCACTGGCCGGCAGACCCTGTTCCATCCGCTGGTTGGCCAGATCCACGATCAGGATGCCGTTCTTGGCCGCCAGGCCGATCAGCGTCACCAGGCCCACCTGGGCGTACACGTTGTTCACCTGGCCGCGCAACACCAGCAGAGCCAGAGCCCCGAGCATCGCCAGGGGCACCGTCATCAGAATGATCAGCGGATCGATATAACTGCCGTACTGGGCTGAGAGCACCAGATACACCACCACGATCCCGAGGGCGAACACCAGAACCGCCAGGGATCCGGCCTGCACCTCGGAGCGGGTGAGGGCCGACCATTCGGAGCCGATGTTGCTGAGATTGAGCTGGCGGAAGCTGGCCATCAGGCTGTCGATCGCCTGGCCGCTGCTGCGGCCCACCGCCTCCACACCCTGGATCAGCACGGTGCGATAGAGATTGAAGTGGCTGATGATCGGCGGAGCGCTGTCGAGCCGCACCTTCACCACATTGGTGAGTGGAATCAGTTTGCCGCTGCGATCGGGCACGTAGAGATTGTTGAGCGACTGCACCACCTCCCGCTTGCTGCCTTCGGCCTGCACGTACACCTGGCGGTACTGCTGATTCTCGTAGGTCTGGTTCACGAAGCTGCCACCGTTGATCGTGCCGAGCACCTGCATAGCCCGGCCGTAATCGATGTTCAGCGAGGCCATCCGGTCGCGATCCACCTCCAGGCGCCACACCGGGGCGTCGCTGATGAACTGGGTGTAGAGGTTGTCGAAATCACCGGTAGCCCTTGCCGCGGCGATCAGCTTGCCGGCCATCTGGGAGAGATCGGTGGGGCTGTAGCCACCGTTGCTGAGATCGTTGAACTGGAAGGAGAGCCCGCCCTGGGCGCTGAACCCAGGCACCGCAGCGGGGGACTGGGCCAGCACCAGAGCACCGGGGATGGCGCGGAACTGCTTGTTGAGCCGATCGATGATCGCCTGGGCCGACTGGTCCTTGCCGCTGCGTTCATCGATCGGCTTGAGTCCGAAGAAGAACAGGCCCTGGTTGAGCGAGCCGCCGTTGAAGCCCGCCCCGCCCACGATCTCCCCGGAGATGATCTCCTCCTCCTTGGCGAGGATCGCCTGGGCCTTGGTGGCCACCTCCATCGTGGCCTCAATCGAGGACTGGGGCGGCAGCTGGATGATGCCCAGCCCGTAGCCCTGGTCTTCGGTGGGCACGAAGCCTGTGGGAATGGCGGTGAAAGCCACGCCGGTGAGCACGATGCCACCGAGCAGAAACAGCGCGATCAGGCGCCGTAAGCGGATCACCAGCTTGAGGGCACGCCCATAGGCCTGGGCCAGCCGGTCAAATCCAGCATTGAAAGCGGTGAAGATCGGCATCAGGAAGGTGCCCACCACCGCGCCGAGCCCTCCCAACAGCAGAGACAGGATCCAGCCGCCAGCCAGGGCCCCGTAGATCCCGCCAAACGCACCGCCGATCAGGGTCCAGCGCAGGCCGCGCGGTTCGGTCTTGCCGCCGCCCAGCAGCAGGGCCGACTGCAGCGGCTTGCCGGTGATCGCGTTGAAGGTGGACACCAGGATCGAGAACACGATCGTGAGCGCGAACTGGCGGTAGATCACACCGGTGGCGCCGGGGAAGAAGATCACCGGCACAAACACCGCCAGCAGCACCAGGGCGGTGGCCAGGATCGCCCCGGTGAGCTCCTTCATGGCGTTGGAAGCGGCGCGGAACGGGCGATCGCCCGCTTCAATCCGGGCCGACACCGCCTCCACCACCACGATGGCGTCGTCCACCACCAGACCGGTGGCCAGGATGATGCCCAGCAGGGTGAGTTCGTTGATCGAAAACCCGAACGCCTTCACGAAGATCAGGGCACCCAGCAGGGCGATCGGCAGCGCCAGGGCCGGCACCGCGGTGGCCTTCCAGTCCTGCAGGAACAGAAAGATGATCAGCAGCACCAGCACCACCGCATCGCGCAGAGCATCGAGAGCCCCCTCGATCGAGGCATTGATGAAGTCGGTCTGGTCGAACACCTTCTCCAGCACCACCCCGGGCGGGAGGGTGTTGCGGAAGCTGGTGAGCACCGCATCCACGGCCTTGGCGGTGCTGATGGCGTTGCTGCCGGGCAGCTGGATCACCCCGAAGCCCACACAGGGGTAGCCGGTGCGGGCATTCACCGCCTGCTGATTGAAATTCTGGAACGCATATTCGGCCCGGCCCACATCGCCCACGCGAATCAAACCGCCGTCAGGCCCCTTGGCCAGGATCACGTCCTCAAACTGCTGCACCGTGTCGAGATTTCCATTCACCAGGATCGGGAAGGTGGTGCGGTTGGCACGGGTGGATGGCGGTCCACCGATGCTGCCCGCGATCACGATCTGGTTCTGGGATTTCAGCGCTTCCACCACCGCATCCACGCTGAGGTTGAAGCGAGCGAGCCGCTGGGGATCCACCCAGATGCGGAAGGCGGGATTGCTGGCGCCGAAGATGTTCACCTGACCCACCCCATCGGCCCTGGTGAGGGGGTAGTAGAGATTCAACTGCAGCAGGCCATTGAGATATTCCCGGCTGAACTGCCCCTCGCTGGAGGTGAGGTTGTACACCAACAGATAGCTGCTGGCCGTCTGCTGCACCGTCACCCCCTGGGCATTCACCTGGGGTGGCAACTGGGAGCTGGCCGTCTGCACCCGGTTGAGCACATTCACCTGATCGATATCCGGATCGGTGCCCGCCTTGAAGTACACATTCACCTGGCTGGTGCCCTGGCTGGTGCTGAACGAGGTGATGTAGTCCATCCCCGGCGCACCGTTGATCTGCTCCTCCAGGGGCCCGGTCACGGCGCTCTCCACCGTGAGCGCGTCGGCCCCGGGCAGGTTGGCGTTCACCTGCACCGTGGGCGGGGCGATGTTGGGCAGGTTCTCGATCGGCAGCAGCGGCAGGCTGATCAGGCCGGCCATCAGGATCAGGATGCTGCACACCGTGCTGAGCACGGGGCGGCGGATGAAGGTGTCGGAAAGACTCATCGCGCCTGCGTCCGGCTGGGGGCCGGCAGGCGCATGCCGGCAAAGGGGCTCTGCAGCGGCGTTGCTGACTGCACCGACAGGCCACTGCGCAGCTGGGCCAGATTGCCCACGATCACGGAGTCGCTGGCGCTGAGACCCTGCAGCACCGGGTAAACACCGTTCTGCAAGGTGCCGAGCCGAACGGGCACCTGGAGCGCCACGGGCTGATTGGCAACAGGGGGAGGATCGATCGCGCGCCCGAGCCGGCGGCGGGCCTCCTCCGCGCTGACGGCCAGGAACACAAAGGTCTGGCCGGCCTGCAGCAGCACCGCCTGCTGGGGGATGGCCAGCACCGTGCGCTGGTCGAACACCAGGGTGGCGCTGACGCGCTCGTTGTTGCGCAGAGAGCCGTCGGGATTGTTGAACGCCGCCTTCACCAGCAGGGTCTGGCGCTCCTTGTCGAGATCGGGGGCCACGAACACCACCTGGCCCGTCGCCCGCGGGCGGCGCGGGTCCGGACCCTTGAGAATCACCGGCAGCCCAGGGCGCACCCGGGTGCTGAGCTCTCCGGGCACGTCAATCCGCACCCACAGCCGGCTGTTGTCCACCACGCTGGTGACCACTTCACCGGCGTTGATCACATCGCCGATCTTGAAGTTGAGGCTGCCCACATAGCCCTGGATCGGTGCCACCACGTTCTTGTAGGCGAGGGTGGCGCTGGCCGCCTTGAGCCGATCACGGCTTTGGATCGCCTGGGTCACGTAGAAATCGCGGTCCTTGGTGGACACAGCGCCCTGCTGATTGAGAAAGATGTAACGCTCGGCGTTGATGAAATCCTTGCGGGCTTCGGCCGCATCCGCATCCACTTCAGCCCGCTGCTGCACCTGATCCAGCCGGAACAGCAGATCACCCGGCCGCACGCTCTGGCCCTCATTCACGGGCATGGAGGTGATGCGTCCGGCGATCTCCGAAGCGAGCCTGATCTCCCGGATGGCCTCCAGGGTGCTCTGGTAATCCGCCGAATCAGTGATGAGCTGGGGCCTGGGGTTCACCAGCTGCACCTGGGGTGAAACCACAGCCGGCGGTCTGGGCTTGCTGCATCCCGCCACCACCGAAGCAACCAGCCCGAGGCCCGCCAGCAGCGAAGCCCAAGGCTTCAGGGCAGCCGATGATCGCGCCGGAACGGTTGGAATGGGCTGCACGGGGACCGGCCGGCTAGGCAGCAAGTTACACAAGGCGCCAGGGTTTCCCAGTGCCTACGGCACACACCATCCCTTCCAAGCAGAACTGCACCGCCACCGTGACGGATCTCTTCAGCCACCAACGGCAGGTGCAGCTGGAGCAGCTGGCGCCGCTGGCCGACCGGCTGCGGCCGCGCTCCCTCGATGACTTCGTGGGTCAGGAGGCGATCCTCGGGCCGGGCCGGCTGCTGCGCCGCGCCATCGCCGCCGACCGGGTTGGCAACCTGATCCTGCACGGCCCGCCGGGGGTGGGCAAGACCACCCTGGCCCGGATCATCGCCGGCTGCACCCGGGCCCACTTCAGCAGCCTCAATGCCGTGCTGGCCGGCGTGAAAGATCTGCGCGCCGAGGTGGAGGCCGCCCAGCAGCGTCTGGAGCGCCATGGCCTGCGCACGATCCTGTTCATCGATGAAGTGCACCGCTTCAACGCCGCCCAGCAGGACGCCCTGCTGCCCTGGGTGGAGAACGGCACGCTCACCCTGATCGGCGCCACCACCGAGAACCCCACCTTCGAGGTGAACAAGGCGCTGGTGAGCCGCTCCCGCCTGTTCCGGCTCCAGCCCCTGGAACCGCCCCAGCTGCACCAGTTGCTGCAGCGGGCCCTGGCCGATCCGGAGCGGGGCTACGGCGATCGCACGATCACCCTCACGCCCGAGGCCGCCGACCACCTGGTGGACGTGGCCGGCGGCGATGCCCGCAGCCTGCTCAATGCCCTGGAGCTGGCGGTGGAAACCACCCCGCCAGACGCCGATGGCGTGATCAGGATCGACCTGGCCATCGCCGAGGAGTCGATCCAGCAGCGGGCCGTGCTCTACGACAAGCAGGGCGACGCCCACTTCGACACGATCAGCGCCTTCATCAAATCCCTGCGGGGCAGCGATCCGGATGCGGCCCTGTTCTGGCTGGCGCGGATGGTGGAGGCCGGCGAGAACCCGCGCTTCATCTTTCGGCGCATGCTGATCGCCGCCGGCGAGGACATCGGCCTGGCCGACCCCCAGGCGATCGTGGTGGTCGAGGCCTGCGCGGCCGCCTTCGAGCGGGTGGGCCTGCCTGAGGGCCTCTATCCCCTGGCCCAGGCCGCGCTCTACCTGGCCGCCACCGAGAAGAGCAACAGCGCCCTGGCCTTCTTCGACGCGCTCAAGAGCGTGCGCGCCACAGCCCGCCAGGAGGTGCCCAGCCACCTGCGCGATGCCAACCGCGACAGGCAGTTGTTCGGCGATGGGGTGGGCTACCGCTATCCCCACGCCTACGCCGAGCACTGGGTGGCCCAGCAGTACCTGCCGGGCAGCCTCCAGGGGGAGGTGTTCTGGCAGCCGGGGGGGCAGGGCTGGGAGGGGGAGCAGCGGCAGCGCCTGCATCAGCGCCGGGCCGCCCAGCTGGCCGCCGCCGCGGAAGCCGGCCTCAGCGGCCACGACTGGCTCACCAGCGGGCCGGACGATCCCCAGCTGGAGCGCTGGCTGCAGCGCCAGGCAGGGGCGGAAGGGGCCCGGCTCGACCGGCTGCGCCAACGCTTCTGGCAGGGAGCCGACTGGCGGCGGCACCAACGGGTGCTGCTGCTGGAGGCCCACTCCCTGCTCTGGGCCCTCGATCCCCTCCAGGCCACGCCCGAGGGCGGCGTGGTGATCGCCGTGGCCGACAACCCCAGCGCCGAGCGGCTGGAGGCCCAGCTGCAGGTGCTGGACAGCCTGCGCCGTCCCCGGATCGTGGTGGTCGACCCCGGCCAGCCCGAGC
>JBIIXY010000073.1:0-12144 GCA_044347105.1 Prochlorococcaceae cyanobacterium | reverse complement strand
GGTGGCTGCCCCGGGCGAGGTGGAGCAGCAGGGTCTCGGCCCGGTCGCTGGCGGTGTGGCCGGTGACCACCCGCCGGCAGGCCAGCTGGCGGGCCCGCTGCACCAGGCGGCCGTAGCGCCATGATCGAGCGCTGGCTTCGCTGGGCCGCTGCTCAGGGCTGCGCTCCCAGCTGTCCAGCAGCAGGGGCAGCTCCCGGCTGCGCGCCCAGGCCTGCAGCCCCTGGGCCTGGGCCGTGGAGTCCGCGCGCCAGCGGTGGTCGCCGTGCCAGAGCAGCAGCCGCCAGCCGTGCTGGGGCTGCAGGGCCAGCAGTAACCCCACCAGGGCCATTGAGTCCTGGCCCCCGGATACCGCCAGCAGCAGGGGCTCCCCTGCGGGCAGCAGCCCGGGGTGGCGCCGCAGCAGGCGGTGCAGGCTGTGGTGGTCGCCGGTCCAGGCCGTGGCGGACCTCGGGTGGGAGAATCACTCCACTGTGCTTTCTTCCGGTATGTCGCGCCTTGATCGCCTGCCTGCCCAGCTGCGCTCGGCCCTGATGCAGCGCCGACTGCTCAAGGTGATCGCCGGCCTCACCAATTTCGACGCTGGCAGCGTGGAGCGGATCAGCCGGGCCGCTGGCCTGGGTGGTGCCGATCTGCTGGACATCGCCTGCGATCCCCAGCTGGTGCGCCAGGCGGCTGAGGTGAGTGGCCTGCCCGTGTGTGTGAGCGCCGTGGATCCTGAGCTCTTCCCCGCCGCTGTGGCCGCCGGCGCCGCGATGGTGGAAATTGGCAACTACGACGCCTTCTATCCCCTGGGTCGCATCTTTGATGCGGCGGAAGTGCTGGAGCTCACCCGCCGCACCCGCGCGTTGTTGCCCGAGGTGGTGCTGAGCGTCACGGTGCCCCACGTGCTGCCCCTCGATCAGCAGGAGCAGCTGGCTGTGGATCTGGTGGTGGCTGGCGCTGACATCATCCAGACCGAAGGCGGTACCAGCGCCAAGCCGTTCAGCGCCGGCAGCCTCGGCCTGATCGAGAAGGCTGCCCCCACCCTGGCCGCTGCCCACAGCATCAGTCGCGCCCTGGCCGCCGCCGAGCTGCAGGCTCCGGTGCTGTGTGCCTCCGGGCTCTCCGCCGTCACCGTGCCGATGGCGATTGCAGCAGGCGCCAACGGCGTTGGGGTGGGTTCGGCTGTGAACAGGCTCAGCGACGAGCTGGCGATGGTGGCCGTGGTGCGCGGCCTGCGCGAGGCCCTCGGATCCTCCCTGGGGGCAGGGGCAGCGGTCTGAAGCCAGGCCGACGTACCTGCCGGAGCGGAAGCCCATGCCTAGGTTGCGACTGCCTCTCGGGGTTTGCTGATGGGTTCTCTGTTGTGGCTGCTGCAGTGGCCGGTGCGTGCCGCCGTGTTGTTGCTTGTGGCGTCACTCCCCCTGGGGGTTGAGATCGAAGGCTATGGGGTGGCCCTGCTCTCTGCGGTGGTGATCGGCCTGCTGGGCACCCTGTTGATCTGGCCCATCCGGGTGGTGCTCGGTCCGCTATGGGCTGTGACCAGCCTGGGTGGATTGATCAGTCCGGTGACGCTGTTGTTCAACTGGTTGATCACGGTGGTGCTGTTCGCTCTTGCGGCCTGGCTGATTGAAGGCTTCACCCTGCGCCGCGGAGTGTTCAGTGCTGTTGTGGGCGCTGTGGTGTACGCGGTGATCTCCACGGCTTTGCTGCGCTTGTTCGGCCTGGAGGTGCCCCTGATCCGGGTGGCGGCGCTGCTCGCCGGCTAGGTCTGTTCCCTGGCCGTGCTCAGCGTGAGCCACGCCCCAGCCAGCGGCCAGTGACA
The DNA here is from genome assembly GCA_044347105.1 of Prochlorococcaceae cyanobacterium. GTDB lineage: Bacteria > Cyanobacteriota > Cyanobacteriia > PCC-6307 > Cyanobiaceae > NIES-981. Next base: position 10,340 of record JBIIXY010000073.1, on the reverse strand, counting down.
ATGGAGCGATGCCCGGCCTCTTCCAGCTCCACGCCCCCTATGAGCCCAAGGGCGATCAGCCCGAGGCGATCAAAGGCCTGGTGGCAGGGGTGGAGGCGGGTGAGCGTTACCAGACCCTGCTCGGGGCCACGGGTACGGGCAAAACGTTCACGATCGCCAATGTGATCGCCCGCACGGGTCGGCCCACCCTGGTGCTGGCCCACAACAAGACCCTGGCGGCCCAGCTCTGCAACGAGCTGCGCGAGTTCTTCCCGAACAACGCCGTTGAATATTTCATCTCCTACTACGACTATTACCAGCCGGAGGCGTATGTGCCCGTCTCCGACACCTACATCGCCAAGACAGCATCGATCAATGAAGAGATCGACATGCTGCGCCACTCGGCGACGCGTTCGCTGTTTGAGCGGCGTGATGTGATCGTGGTGGCCTCCATCAGTTGCATCTATGGCCTGGGCATCCCCAGCGAATACCTCAAGGCGGCGGTGAAATTCAAGGTGGGCGACACGCTCAACCTGCGCGGCTCCCTGCGCGAGCTGGTGAACAACCAATACTCCCGCAACGACATCGAGATCTCCCGCGGCCGTTTCCGCGTGCGCGGCGATGTGCTGGAGATCGGTCCGGCCTATGAAGACCGTCTGGTGCGGATCGAGCTGTTCGGCGACGAGGTGGAGGCGATCCGCTATGTGGATCCCACCACTGGCGAGATCCTGCAGAGCCTGGAGGCGATCAACATCTATCCGGCCAAGCACTTCGTGACCCCGAAGGAGCGGCTGGCCGATGCGATCAAGGCGATCCGGGTCGAGTTGCGCGAAAGGCTCGATCTGCTCAACAGCCAGGGCCGGCTGCTGGAGGCCCAGCGGCTGGAGCAGCGCACCACCTACGACCTGGAGATGCTGGAGCAGGTGGGCTATTGCAACGGCGTGGAGAACTACGCCCGCCACCTGGCCGGTCGCGAAGCGGGCACGCCGCCCGAATGCCTGATCGACTACTTCCCCGACGACTGGCTGCTGGTGGTGGACGAATCCCACGTCACCTGCAGTCAGCTGCAGGCGATGTACAACGGCGATCAGTCGCGCAAGCAGGTGCTGATCGAGCACGGTTTCCGCCTGCCCAGCGCCGCTGACAACCGCCCCCTCAAGGGGGAGGAGTTCTGGCAGAAGGCCCGCCAGAGCATCTTTGTGAGCGCCACCCCGGGCAACTGGGAGCTGGAGCAGAGCGGCGGCCAGGTGGTGGAGCAGGTGATCCGCCCCACCGGTGTGCTCGACCCGGTGGTGGAGGTGCGTCCCACCGATGGCCAGGTGGACGATCTGCTCGGCGAGATCCGCACCCGGGCCGAGAAGCAGGAGCGGGTGCTGGTGACCACCCTCACCAAGCGGATGGCCGAAGACCTCACCGACTACCTGGCCGAAAACGGTGTGCGGGTGCGTTATCTGCACTCGGAGATCCACTCGATCGAGCGCATCGAGATCATTCAAGACCTGCGCAATGGCGAGTACGACGTGCTGGTGGGTGTGAACCTGCTGCGCGAGGGCCTGGACCTACCGGAGGTGTCGCTGGTGGCGATCCTCGATGCCGACAAGGAGGGTTTCCTGCGGGCCGAGCGTTCGCTGATCCAGACCATCGGCCGGGCGGCTCGCCATGTGGAGGGTGTGGCGTTGCTGTATGCCGACAACCTCACCGATTCGATGGCCAAGGCGATCGGGGAAACCGAGCGGCGGCGTGCCATCCAGCAGACCTACAACGACAAACACGGCATCACGCCCACCCCTGCGGGCAAGCGGGCCGGCAATTCGATCCTCGCCTTCCTGGAGGTGTCGCGCCGGCTCAACGACGAGCAGCTGGAGCAGGCCACCGAGCAGGCCGAGCACAATGAGGTGCCGCTCGATTCGCTGCCTGAGCTGATTCAGCAGCTCGAAGACAAGATGAAGGCCGCCGCCAAGAATCTGGAATTCGAGGAGGCGGCCAACCTGCGTGACCGGATCAAGGGCCTGCGCCAGAAGCTGGTGGGCAAGGCCTAGTGGTTCAACCGGGGGCTTCCGTGCCCTCGGCCCGGTGGTTCACGGTGCCGCCCAGCTCGAAGGCGCTGTGCACCGCCTGCAGGGCGCGGATGCCTTCGGCTTCGGCCACCACACAGCTGGTGCGGATTTCGCTCGTGGCGATCAGTTCGATGTTGATCGCTGCGTCGGCCAGGGCCCGGAACATCCGCGCCGCCGTGCCGGGGGTGCAGGGCATGCCGGCGCCGACGGCGCTCACCCGGGCAATGGCGGAGCCCTCCTCAAAGCGGGCACCGGGCCATTGCTGCAGCAGCGGCCCCAGGGCCTGCTCCGCCCGCGGGCGATCCTCACGCTTGAGGGTGAAGGTGATGTCCTTGCCACCCGCCGTGGTGCGTTCGGACTGCACGATCGCTTCCACGCTGATGGCGGCATCGGCCAGGGCCCGGCAGACGGCGGCGGCGGTGCCGGGCCGGTCGGGCACGCGGCGCACGGCCACCTGGGCCTGGCCCAGATCCAGGGCCACGCCGCGCACGGCCGGATCCCCCAGGTGGCAGGGCTCGGGGTTGTGGCGCAACTGGCCGTCGCCGAGCTCAAAGGCATCGGCGGCGGCCCGCAGCGCCTTGGCCCCCTGATGCCCCGCCACCAGACAGCTCACTTTCACCTCGCTGGTGGCGATCAGGCGCAGGTTGATGCCGCTGCGAGCCAGGGTGTCGAACAGACGGGCAGCCACACCAGGCCTGCCCATGATGCCGGCGCCGGCGATGCTCAGCTTGGCCAGGCCGGCCTCCGCGCTCAGCTGGGCGCCGCCGTCTTCGCCGGGGGCGGCGCCCAACCCGGCCAGCACCTCGCGGCACACCAGCTCGGCCCGATCCAGATCGGCGGCGGCCAGGGTGAAGGCGATGTCGTTGGACGCGCCCTCGTGGGTGGCCTGCACGATCAGGTCCACATTCAGGCCGGCGGCGCCGAGGGCTTCGAACAGCAGGGCGGCCACCCCCGGGCGATCCGGCACGTGGGCCAGGGCGATCACCCCCTGGTGTTCCTCCAGTTCAGCTCCGTCCACGGGCCGGCCCAGCTCCAGGCCGCCGTGGCCGATCGGCCGGGACGCGCCGCTGGTGAGGCGGGTGCCGGGCTGGTCGCTCCAGCTGGAGCGCACCACCAGGGGCACGCCGTAGTTGCGGGCGATCTCCACGGCCCGCGGGTGGAGCACGGCGGCGCCGAGGCTGGCGAGCTCCAGCATCTCGTTGCAGCTCACCACCTGCATCAGCTGGGCATCGGCCACCTTGCGCGGGTCGGTGGTGAGCACCCCGGGCACATCGCTGTAGATCTCGCAGGCGTCGGCGCCGAGGGCGGCCGCCAGGGCCACCGCCGAGGTGTCCGAGCCGCCGCGGCCCAGGGTGGTGATCTCCGGGGTGCCGGTGGCTGAATTGCTGGTGCCCTGGAAGCCGGCCACCACCACCACCTGCCCCTCGCCCAGCAGGTGGCGCAGGCGATCGGTGCGGATCTCCAGGATCCGGGCCCGGCCGTGGGCCGACTCGGTGACGATGCCGGCCTGGGTGCCCGTCATCGAGGTGGCCGGCACCCCCAGGCTGTGCAGGGCCATGGAGAGCAGGGCGATCGACACCTGCTCGCCGGTGGCCAGCAGCATGTCCATCTCGCGCTGGGGCGGATCGCTGCACAGGGCCCGGGCCAGGCCGGTGAGTTCGTCGGTGGTGTGCCCCATCGCCGACACCACGATCACCAGGTCGTGGCCCTCCTCCCGGCTGGCGGCGATCCGCCGGGCCACCGCCTGGATGCGCTCCACATCGGCCACCGAGGTGCCGCCGAACTTCTGAACCAGCAGGGCCATGGGCGCGCGCGGCGGCGGGCTGAGCAGCTGCTGATTATCCGTCCCGGCTGGTCAGCAGGAAACCGTCGCGAAAGGCATCGCCGGGATCGGCGCCGCGCTTGAGGTCGGCCTCCACCTCCAGCAGCTGGCCCAGCAGGCGCAGGAAGAGGGCTGGCGATTTGCCGCGGATCTGCTTGCGCATCACGTAGATCCGCTTGGGATTGCCGATGCCGGCGGCCTTGGCGATCACGGCCACGTCGCTTTCCCCCTTGCGCTCCAGCAGGGCCACCCAGAGCCAGCCACGGATCTGACTGGTGAGCGAGGCCACGATGCGCAGACCCGGTTCATTGGCGGCCAGCAGGGCATCCACCAGGCCGATGGCGTCGGCGGGCCGGCTGGCCAGCAGGGCATCCCCCACCGCCAGGGCGCTGGTGCTCTGGCCGCCCACCAGGGCCTCCACGGCGGCCAGGGTGATCGGGCTGGCATACAGGCTCAGCTTTTCCAGTTCGCTCGCCAGGCGGGCGCTGTCGCTGCCGATCGCCTCGGCCAGGGCTTCGGCCGCTGCCGGTTCCAGCTGCAGGCCCAGCTCCCGGGCGGTGCGGGCCACCAGCTCCACCTGGCCGGCCCCATCCCAGATGGCCGGCAGGGCGAAGCTCTGCTCGCTGGCCAACCCGGCCTTCACCAGCTTCTGCACAGCTTTGGTGGTGCGCAGGCGGGCATCGGGCTTGCCGCTGCTGATCAGCAGCAGGTGGCAGCCATCGGCCACCTGGGCCAGGGAGGCCTCGAAGCCTTCGGCCAGGTCGGCGGGGCACTGGTTGCAGAACGGGCTGCGCTGCAGCACCACCACCCGGCTGCCGCTGCCGAAGGGCGGCGTGCGGGCCTCCTCCAGGGCCCGGGCCGCCTGGCTGGCGTCGTGGCCATCGAGACGGCTGATGTTGAGGCTGGCCCAGGCAGGATCCAGCTGGGCCTGCACCAGCGCTTCCACGGCGCGGTTGCGGGCCGCTTCGTCGTCGCCCCAGAGCAGGTGGATCGGCATGGCGGCGTTGGGGGAAGCGGCCTGTTGGGCTGCCGGCAGCTCAGATCCGCAGGGCACTGAGCACGGGGTGCTGGCCAGTCTGGGCCAGGGCTGGATGGTTGGTGATCAGCACCGCCGCATCTGCCTGGATGGCGGTGGCCAGTTCGATGGCGGCGCTGTCGTCGAGCTGGGGTTCCCGGTGCCGCAGGCGTGCGGCGGCTGCCGCGATGGCGGCATCGGCCGGCACCAGCCGCCACTGCTGAGGGTTCTCGAAGGCACGGGCATAACGCTGGGCCAGGGTTTCATCGCTGCGGGCCAGGGGCCCTTCCAGCACCCGGATCAGGCTCAGGCAGCTCAAGACCCCGGTCCAGTGGCCTGCCGCGATCCCCTGGAGCAGGGGCTGGAGCAGCTTGCCTGTGCCTTTGACGTCCGCCAGAAACGCCACCAGCGCAGAGCCATCCAGGGCGATCCGCGAGCCCTGGGCCAGCCAGCGGGGATCGAAGCCGGACTGCTCTTGCAGGTGTTGCACCGGCTGCACGAAGGTGGGGGCTGCAGGAGCCGGCCGGGCCGGATGACGTTGGCTGGCATCCCAGTAGTTCCGGCCGCTGCCTTGCAGGCCCATCAGGCTCTGCACCTGCCGCTGGCGCTGGCGAGGATCATCAGGTGCCTGTCCCGCCAGCGGCACAAGGGCGGCCATGGGTGTGCGGTGTCGCTGGATCACGAAGCGCTCGCCGGCCGCGGCCCGCCCAAGCAGTTCGGGCAGTCGTCGGCGGGCCGCCTCGACACCCAGGGGAGTGTTCGGGCTGGGGGTTGAACCGTGCTTGGAGGCGTTCATGCAACCACCTGATTTCCGTACAGACTGGACGAGCTGTACGTCATGTACAGAATCCTGAAGGCGGAGTCACAAGAAAGCCCGGTGTGTGCGGGGTCGCATGCGTCAGGGTGGTGCGGCGACTGAGGACGGTGCATGCCCGCCGCCGGGGCTGAGTTTGATCACCCGATCTTCCACGAGAGTGTGCGGATCATCCGGGCGATGCCGGGCATGGAGGCAGCCCTGAGCCCGTTCACCGCGCTGCAGCAGGACGTGGTGCTGCGCCTGATCCACAGCAGCGGCGATCCTGAACTGCTCGGGGCGGTGCGCTTTTCGCCTGGGGCCTGTGAGGCGGCTCTGGAGGGCCTGGCGTCCGGGGCGCCGATCCTCACGGACACGGCGATGGCCGCGGCGGCCGTGGCGCCGATGGCGCGGCGCACCTTCGGCAATCGGGTGCGCAGCGTGCTGGATTGGGCCCCTGCGCTGGCGCCGGCCGGATCAACCCGGGCCGCGGCGGGCATGGCTCTGGCGCTGGCGGAGCTGGGTGAGGCCGGCGGCAGGGCGCCGGTGGTGCTGATCGGCAGCGCCCCCACGGCCCTGGAGGTGCTGCTGGAGCAGGTGGGGGAGCCGCCTGCCCTGGTGATCGGCATGCCGGTGGGCTTTGTGGGGGTGGCGGAGAGCAAGCGCCACCTGGCTGCCAGTGGCCTAGCCCACATCGGGCTCGAGGGCTCCAAGGGCGGAGCCGGACTGGTGGCCGCGGCCTGCAACGCCCTGCTGCGGGCGGCCTGGCTTCAGGCGGCGAGCGCGCCGTCCTGTGAGCCGGCTTCCTCCTGATCCACCCGCACCACGCTGTTGGCCTCGATCCGGGCCAGCACCTGGCGGGCGCGCTGCAGTACCGGGGCGGGCACGCCGGCCAGGCGGGCGGCCTCGATGCCGTAGCTGCGGCTGGCGCCGCCGCTCACCACCCGGTGCAGGAAGCGCAGGCTGTCGCCGGTTTCCTCCACCAGCACCTGGGCGTTGGCCACGTTGGCCAGCTGCTCGGCCAGGGCGTTGAGCTCGTGGTAGTGGGTGGCGAAGATGCTGCGGGCGCCGAGGCCGCCGTGCGCCGGGGGGGTGGCCAGGTGCTCGGCCACGGCCCAGGCGATCGAGAGACCGTCGAAGGTGGCGGTTCCGCGGCCGATCTCATCGAGCAGCACCAGCGAGCGTGGCGTGGCGTGGTGAAGGATGTTGGCCGTTTCGGCCATCTCCACCATGAAGGTGGACTGGCCAGCCGCCAGGTCGTCACCGGCGCCGACGCGGGTGAAGATGCGGTCGGCGATGCCGAGGCGGGCCGAGCGGGCGGGGATCCAGCTGCCCATCTGGGCCATCAGCTGCAGCAGGCCGGTCTGGCGCAGGTAGCAGCTCTTGCCGCTGGCATTGGGGCCGGTGAGGATCACCAGGTCGGGGTTGACGCCCAGCACCACGCTGTTGGGGGTGAAGGGCTCCTCCACCAGCAGCTGCTCCACCACCGGGTGGCGGCCGGCCTCGATCTCCAGCAGGCGGGCCTCGGGGCCGGCGGGATCGGTGAGTTCGGGGCAGCAGTAGCCGCCGGTGGCGGCCACCTCGGCCAGTGCGGCGATGGCGTCGAGTTCGGCCACCAGGCGGGCGGCGCTGCGGATCGCGGCGGCCTGCTCGCCCACCCGCAGCCGCAGCTGGCAGAAGAGTTCGTATTCGCGCTGGCTGGCGCGGGCCTTGAGCTGCTGGATCTGGCCTTCGCGGGCCTTGAGCTCGGGGGTGACGAAGCGCTCCTCGTTGGCCAGGGTCTGGCGGCGGATCCAGTGCTCGGGCACGGCCCCGGCCTTGGCCCGGCTCACCGCCAGGAAGTAGCCGAAGGTGCGGTGGTACTGGAGTTTCAGGGTGCCGATGCCGCTGGCGCGGCGCTCGGCCGCCTCCTGCTGGGCCAGCCAGGCGTCCTGGTCGTCGAGCTGGTTGCGCAGGCCGTCGAGCAGGGGGTCGACGCCGTCGTGGATCAGGCCGCCCTCGGTGAGCGAGAGGGGCGGTGTGTCGAGCAGGGTGTGGCGCAGCTCGGCGGCCAAGGCTTCGAGTTCGGGCCAGGGGTGGGCCAGGGCCTGCAGCGGGGCGCTGCTGGCTTTGGCCAGCTGGCCCGCCAGCAGGGGCAGGCGCTCGAGGCCATCGGCCAGGGCCACCAGGTCGCGCGCTGAGGCCGTGCCGGCACCGGCGCGCCCGGCCAGGCGCTCCAGGTCGCCCATGGGCCGCAGCAGCCGGCGCACCGCCAGCCGCAGGGAACGGCCTTCCACCAGCTCGCTCACCCCGCCCTGGCGAGCCAGGATCGCGGCCCGATCCACCAGCGGTGCCTCGATCCAGCGGCGCAGGCAGCGGCCGCCCATGGCCGTGTGGGTGCGATCGAGCGCCCAGAGCAGGGAGCCCTGCAGTTGCCCCCCAAGCTGGGTGCGGGTGAGCTCGAGGTTGCGGCGGGTGGCGGCATCGAGCACCAGGGCGTCGCCGGCATGCCAGCTGGTGGGCAGATCGAGCGGCACCCGGGCCTGGCTGGTGGCGGCTGCGTCGCTGGGGCCGCGGTTGGTGTCGTCGAGGTAGTGCACCAGGCCGCCGGCGGCCCGCAGCGCCAGGGGCAGCTCGCCCAGGCCCAGGCCGTCGAGGCTGGCCAGCCCGAAGCGCTCCTTCAGGGTGGCGCTGGCTTCCGGGGCCTCAAAGGGCGTGCGGGGCAGGGGGGTGAGCAGCAGGCCGGCGGGGCACCAGGCGGGGGTGGTGCTGGGGCCGGCGCTGCCGGGATCGCCGGCAGCCAGCCCCCCGGGCCAGAGCACCTCGGCGGCATCCACCTGCAGCAGTTCCTGGTGCAGGGTGTCGCTGCCGCTGCGTTCGGTGACGCGGAATTCACCCGTGCTCACGTCGGCCACGGCCAGGCCCCAGCGCGGGCCCTCCAGCACCACGGCGCAGAGCCAGTTGTTGCGGCGGGCGGCGAGCATGCCCTCCTCCAGCACGGTACCGGGGGTGAGCACGCGGGTGATCTCGCGCCGCAGCAGTTCGCCCTTGGCGGGTGTGGTCTCCACCTGGTCGCAGAGGGCCACGCTGTGGCCGCGGCGCACCAGCTCGCCGCAGTAGCGCTCGGCGGCGTGGTGAGGGATGCCGGCCATCGGCACCCGCCCGATCGCCTTGCCCCCTTCCTTGCCGGTGAGGGTGAGCTCCAGCAGCCGGGAGGCGGTGATGGCGTCTTCGAAGAAGCACTCGAAGAAGTCGCCCAGGCGGTAGAGCAGCAGCCGCTCCGGGTGAGCGGCCTTGAGCTCCACGTAGTGGCGCAGCATCGGTGTGAGCTGCGTCGGGTCCACCAGGCTGTGGTGGTGCCAGGCGGGCAGGTCGCTGTCTTGCTCGCCGGCGGGTTCGCGATCCGCTGACGGGCTCAGGGCGGTGTCGGGTGCGGGCCCGGAGGGAGCGGCCGTGTGGCGTTGGCGCCGCTGGCGGGGGCGCTGGGCGGCTTCGTTCAGCGCGGAGGCATCGAGCGCAGCGTCGGGGGGGTCCGCTTCTGAATGGTGTGACCCAATGCTGGCTGCCCCACTGGCCGATCCAAACAGATCTCCCTGGATGTCCAGGCCGGCGATCAGCGAAAGCTGTTGCTCTGCTTCCGCGGACACGGGTTCCTCAGGTGCTGGCGGCGATCGTAGGCCGGGCCCCGGCATCGAGATGTGAAGCAAGACCGCGGAGGCAGTGGGTCTGCGTGTGAGAATCCGCCCACTGACCGGTCGGCCTGCCCCTGAGCCATGCAGATCCTCAACACCCTCTCCGTTCTGGCCCTGGTGGTGATGTCCTTCGCCCTGATCGTGGCGGTGCCGGTGCTCTACGCCAGCAGTGAGGACAGCGGCCGCTCCAACCGGCTGATCCTGCTCGGCGGCCTGGCCTGGGTGGCCCTGGTGCTGGTGAACTGGGGCATCAGTTTCCTGGTGGTCTGAGCCTGGATCGAGCCATCCCGTAACCCTGGCTCTGAGGGCCGTCCGCATGGCGCGGGCGGCCCTTGCTTTTAGGCTGCCCAGCTGAGACGACGCCACGGCTGTGGCGGCATGCCCGTGGCCAGTTTCGAGGGACAGTTCAGCGGTGCCAGCGGCCTGCGGGTGGCGATCGTGGTGGCCCGCTTCAACGATCTGGTCACCGGCAAGTTGCTGAGCGGCTGCCTCGACTGCCTGGGCCGCCATGGCATCGACACCAGCCCCACCAGCGCCCAGCTGGATCTGGCCTGGGTGCCGGGCAGTTTTGAGATACCGCTGGTGGCCCAGCGGCTGGCCGCCAGCGGCCGCTACCAGGTGGTGATCACCCTCGGCGCCGTGATCCGCGGCGATACGCCCCATTTCGATGTGGTGGTGGCCGAGGTGAGCAAGGGGGTGGCCGCCGTGAGCCGCCAGACCGGCGTGCCGGTGATCTTCGGGGTGCTCACCACCGACACCATGCAGCAGGCCCTCGAGCGCGCCGGCATCAAGAGCAATCTCGGCTGGAGCTATGGCCTGCAGGCGATCGAGATGGGTTCGCTGATGGCTGCCCTGCCCTGACCAGCAGCACCTGGGGGGCGGCATCGCTGAAGCCCAGCTGGCGGTAGAAGCCGGCGCTGTTGGTGGTCATCAGATACACCCGCTCCACCCCTTGCAGGGCCGGTGCGGCCAGCAGGGCCTCCACCACGCGGCGCCCCAGGCC
>JBIIXY010000164.1:0-3807 GCA_044347105.1 Prochlorococcaceae cyanobacterium | reverse complement strand
GGCGTTGAGGGTGCTGACGCCGGGGTGGTCGCGGAAGGCGGTGCCGTTGATCAGGGTGCTGTCACTCGCCCGGGTGAGGTCGTAGAAGACATCGCCTTCGTCTGGCTGGTATTCGCGCGAGTCGCCCTCACCCACCGCCAGCAGGAACTGGCGGCCTTGCCCATCGGTGTAGCTGGCGATGCCATCCGGCATCGTGAGGCCCCACACCGGCAGGCCGCTGATCGGCCGGTAGAGATTGCTGTTGGAGGGGCCGTCCCGATCGGAGCTGTCGAACCCCGCAGCATCGAAGCTCACCACCGTGAAGGCATTGCCTTCGGCGCCTTCGGTGCCGAAGTCGTTGTCGTAGTTGATCACCAGCGCGCCGTCGTCGCGGATGGTGAGGCCTTCGGGCTTGTCGTAGGCGGTGGTGCCGCCGATCGAGGGCAGGTTGAACAGCTCGATCTTGTGGGCCAGGCGGATGCCGGCGGCGGCCAGGGCGTCGGCGCTGGAGGTGCTGAAGATCTCAGGCGTGTTGGCGTCGCTGTCGTGGTCGACGAGGGTGCGGCGATTGTCGAGCAGCTCGGGGCTGGCCACGCCGATCGCGGCCTGCCAGCCGTTGCTCGTGGTGAGGGGCAGGGTGTCGCTGGCGCCGCGCAGATCCACCTCGAACACATGCTTGAAGCCGGTGAGGCTGCGGCTGCTGTCGCGCTCCATCACCAGGAACACGCCGCGGGCCGGATCGAAGGCCACATCGCCGATCTTGTCCTGGCCGTTGCGGCCGCTGAGCAGGTAGAGGTGCTCCTTCACCGGAGCGCCGGTGGCGGGATCGATCGCCAGGATGCGGGTGAGCTCGGAGCGGCTGCGCCCTTCCGTCACACCGTTGCCGTCGGCGTCCACATCCAGGGGGCTCTGCATGAAGGCGTAGAGCAGCCCGTCGTTGCTGTTGAAGGCCATGCCCTCGATGCCGCGGTTGCTCCAGCGGTTGCCGTACACCGCCGGCAGGCTGTCGATCGTTTCGGCGCCGATCGGAGTGGCGCCGCCCACGTTGTGCTGGGCGGCGAGCTGGGCCTTCTGGCCAGCGGGGATGTAGCGCTGGATCAGGTTGCCGCTGGTGGCATCGAAGATGCCGATCTGGCCCCTGTATTCATCGCCTACGGCGAACACCTCACGGGTGCTGCCGCCGATGTTGAGGGTGAAGAGCGAGACGGTTTCCGAATCGATCCCGAACGGGTCATAGGCCAGCGGCGCGTTGGTGGAATCGATCGGCACGTCATCCTTGATCGCCAGCTGGGGCAGGCCGGTGAGGGGGGTGCCGTCGGGCCGGTTGAGGCCGATCCGGTCCAGCTCGGTGATGGCGCCGGTGGCGCGGTTCATGCCCAGCTTGGTGATGCTGGGCTGGAAGTCGGGATCGAGGAACTGGCGCTTGCCCTCGATCAGGGCGCCATTCGGACCGCGGTCGGTGATCGAGTAATAAACGTCGAGCTCTGTGCCGTTCACGGTCTCCTTGCCGGCGAAGGTGAGGCCCGAGAGTCCACCGGCCAGCACGTCGGCCGGCAGGTTGTGGGCACCGGCGGCGTACTCCAGCTCGTAGTTGAAGTTCTCGGCGCTGGCGACGCCGCGGCTCCAGTCTTTGACGCCCGCCGAGAAGATCTCCTTGATCATCGGCGTGACGCCGCTCAGATCAACCACCGCGAAACCGTTGTTCTCCTGCAGGGAGATCCAGGCGGTGTTGCCGTCGGTGCTGATGGCGATCGCTTCCGGCTCGATGTCCTGGGCCACCGTGGTGGTCACGCCCAGGCGCTGGCCGATGCGAATGCCCCGGTTGATCAGCTCGGCGCGGCGGTTCTCCCAGGCGCCGAAGCCGATGGTCTGCACGTCCGCCTGGGCCGGCGCCACCGGTGTGGCGGCCAGGTAGCCGCCGGTGGTGATCACCGAGATCGATCCCTCGGGATCCGTGGTGTACAGCGAATCCGGCTCGCCTTCGTTGGTGACCAGCAGCTTGCGGCCATCGGCGCTGAACTTCACCATGTCGGGCAGGGCGCCCACGCTCACGGTGCTGATGTGAACCGGCAGGGCCGGGTTCGTCAGGTCGTAGAACTGCACGAAGCCCGGATCGGTCTTCACCGTGTTCTGCACGGCGATCGCCAGCAGATTGCCGAAGACGGCTGCGCTCTGGAGCGTCTCAATCCCTTCGCCAGGGGTGGCGATGGCCACGGCCTGGACATTGGCTGCATCGCGCAGGTCGCTCACCACGATCGCGCCGGACCCTCCACCAACGGTGTAGAGGTAGCCGCTGGCAGGGTTGTAGGCGGAGATCTCGGCGTTGGCACCGAGCGCCGAAACGTCGATCACGCCACCAATGGCGGTGACTGCAGGATCAAGCAGGCTGAAAACCAGGGCCACGATCTTGGATCAGAGGGCTTTGTCCAACCCTCTCAATCCACCTCGGCAAACCAGTTAAGGCGGATTTAATAACGGCCGCGGATGTCGGGTGAGACACATCTCCAAGTTTGCGATATGGCCGAGGCTTTGTATGGAGCAATACATCTGGATAGGCCGGGTTTTGTGTACCCATCAGCCGCCGGATGGTCCGGCAGGATCTGCCCCGCCTGGGTCAGAGCCAGTGCCAGGTGCTGAAGGCAGCCGCCTGGCCGCCCGGCAGCGTCCAGACCCTGGCGCCGCTGATCCGGAAGCGGCGCCCCTGGCTGTCGATGCGGATGCCGCTGTAGTCGGCGATGGCCTGAAGGCGCTGAACGCTGTGCAGGGCCTGGGCGCGAGCGGCCCGCTCGGCCGGCTCGGCGGTGAGCCGCGAGGCCATGCCCACCAGCCCAGCCCAGGGGCGGCGCCACAGCTGCAGGGCCGCCCGGTTGGCGTAGATCAGCCGGGGGCCCGGATCAGCGCCGGGATCGGCGCCGTCGTGGGCCAGCACCACCGTGGCGGCGGCAAACAGGGCCTGGCTCCTCTGCAGCGGGGTGGCGTCTGCGGCCAGGCCCGCCAGGAGAGGCCTGGCGAAGGCCTGTTCGTGGCTGCTCAGCAGCTGGCCCACCAGCACCTGGCTGGCTGGGCTCAACCAGCCGGGCGTGCTGGGGTCAGCCGCTGCCGTCATCTCGGGCTGTGGCGCTCTCCTGGTTGTCGTCCCGGCCGTTGTCCATCGCCCGGGCCATGGCCAGGGCGGCCAGCGCCTGGCCGTGCTCGCGCACGTGGGCGAGGAAGCGCTGGTTGGCCTCCGGAAACTGGGGCGACTCGGCCAGGGGCAGAGGACCTGCCGCATCCAGACCGGTGTCCCCCTCCAGGGCCGGGGTGATCACCACCAGGTCGGGGTCGAGGGCGGCGTCGTAACGCCACCAGCGGCTGGGGTCGGTGATCGCGCTGTGCACCGGTTGCTGGGTGCTGCCCCCGCTCGCCTCCTCCTCGCCGCGGGCGCGGGCCTGGCGGGCCTGCTTGGCCAGGGCCCGGCGGCGCCGCTTGGCCAGATCGCCGAGCAGCTGGGCGCGGGTGCGGCCGCGCAGTTGGAAGAGCACGAACGGGTCTTCGCTGAAGCGGTCGCCCATCAGGTAGAAAACCGCACTGACGTGCTTGCAGGGGTTGGCTTTGTCGGGGCAGCTGCATTCGCTGCGCACCTCCTGCAACTTGAACGGGAACAGGCGCTTGCCGCTGGCGGCGAAGGCGCGCTCGATGTCCTGGGGCATGACGCCCGCCAGCAGCTGGGCTGACCAGCGCGCCTTCTGGGTGAGGGCGTCGAGCACATAGCCCCAGTCCTCGTCGTTGAGCACGTCGAGCCAGAGCTTCACCTTGTAGGGCTCCTCACCGCTGCCCTGCACCCGGGCA
>JBIIXY010000072.1:0-12227 GCA_044347105.1 Prochlorococcaceae cyanobacterium | reverse complement strand
ACCCGGGGCGGCACATGGGTTTCGCCGCCTTCCAGGTGGTTGCAGTGGGCGTGATGCACGGCGTGATGACAGCATTCATGGGCGATGACCCAGCAGCCAGAGGGGAGCAGCCGAGACTGGTCCAGGCCTTGCGGGTGTTGAGGTCAAGCAGCTCAGCAGGCAGGCAGGCCAACAGCTCGGCCTTGCTCGGATGTGGGCTGCAAAGGGTGGTCTGAGAAACGGCGTTATTCCGCGAACCTGCATCACGTTAGACAGCGCCGGCCTGCCGCTTCGCTCAAACCGAGCACGACGCCTGGCACGGGAGGAAAGCCGCAGCCACGCTCAACATTTCTTCACACTAGGCTGATGAAAAGACTGTCTCTGCCTTGAACGACCTTCTGGCTGTTGTTGACCTGGTCTGCTTCGCGCTGATTGGTGGTGGAGCTTTCGCCTTGCTGAGCCGCAACCTGCGCGCCTCAGCTTCCCTGCCTTCGGCCCAGAGAAACGGCTCCAGGCAAAAGCGCCATCCCGAGGCTCCCGAACCCGGAGAGGAATTGCTTTACCTCGACCTCAACAGGGAGCGACTGGAAGAGCTCTAGCAAAATGCGTCGTAGATCATTCAAATGGCTTGAGCTGTGCCATGAAGAGTTCGTCAACGCTCTCACATTGATCAGTCGCCAGGCGACGAACTCATGGGGCGGTTCAACTCATTTCATCCTGCGTGGATCCGAGAAACCCATGCCCGGTGCGAACGTCAGATCCTTGCCGACTGCGCCCCTTGACGAGCCATCGATGGGCAGCCGGTATGCCAACCCCCTGGAGAGTGAGATCAGCTCCGATGGATGGCTGACGCGGAGGTTGAAGGGGCCCGGCATTGGTCGGATTGAGCTGCCTGCTCGCCCTGGCTGCCTTGTCAGCGCTGGCGTCTTCCGCCCATGAAGATCGTCAACCGCTGCGCCATGACGGTCGCCCCCCGCCAGCCCTTCACCGCTTGGGCCCAGCAGCTGCCATCTGATCAGCCTTTGCAGCCCGTGGCCTTTGAGCCAAGTCTCTACCTCCTCCCCACCTACGACAGTCGGGAGGAGGCCATCGGGCTTCTGGCGCAGAGCTATGAGGAGATCTTCCGCGCAGAGCTGGAGACCTGGTCCACAGATCCTGCGACCTGGCCAAGCCCACGCAGCCTGGATTTGTTTCAGGAGTGGTTCGCCTTTCGCTTCTTTGATCTGGTCAGCGACCAGGATCAGGCGTTGCTCGCTCACCTCGAAGTGGACGAATCGTTACTGGACCTTCTGCGCGGCGCGATCAAGGATTCTTCCCTCAGCTGATCCCTGCCCTCAACAGGATGGGCAGCCAGAACGGTCGAGCCGCTCATCCCCAAGGCGGCCACCAGGGCTGACGGGCAGGAGCGTCCGAAGCGGCACATCAGCACCTTGGCCGGCTCCATCACAGAATCAGCCGTGGCGGCGGCTGGCTGGGGCATGGCTGATCCGTCCTCCTGTTGGGGCCTGATCCCAGTTTGGTGCAGCAAGGCGTGCCGATCTGCACACCAAATCCTGTTCAGATTGAACAAATGGATGCAGAGCGGGCCTGATCCCGAAGAGAGTGTGGTTGTTTGTTCTCAGCAGCTCTGTTGAGGCTTGATTGGTTGCAGGCACGCCAGCAAACCATGTTTTTGATTCAAGCTCTCCATCCAGACGGTTGGACAGATCAAGGCACAGCCCAACTGGAGTACTGGGCCTACCAGGAAGCCCAGGCGCGCTGCTGCTCGGATGGCCGCACCTATCGCATCCTCTCGGGTGAGGATCAACGGATCGTGGCGATGATCACCACCAGCAGCTGCCGGTTGGATCGCCACCGCCTGGAGGCGCCGCTCAGCTAAACGGTCGGATCAACGCATGGCCCCGCAAGGGCCCTGTTGGCTGATCTCACAGGGAGGATTGCCATACCCTCTCTGATTCCTTAAACTGTCATTGTCTGCGTCAAAAAGCTCACATCTTGCTCACCGGAACAGATTTGCTCGCCAAGGTCAAGGCCCTTGGCGATGCCTCCAAGTCCGAACTGGTGCGCGAGTGCGGCTACGTGACCACCAAGCAGGACGGCAGCGAGCGGCTGAACTTCACAGCGTTCTATGAGGCGCTGCTGGAGGCCTAGGCGCAGGCTTCTGGATGCGCTCAGTCCAGGCGATTGCCTGGTTGAAGCCAGGCGCCATCGCCCTCGACGCCGGTCAGAGCACCGTGTTGCAAGGTCGCGGGGGGTCAGCCGGGCAGCACACACAGCAGTGGACTCACCAGCTGCCCCGGCAGCCTGCAAGTGCGCCAGTCACCAGTGGCGGTGCGCACCTCCACGCCGATCTGGGCGCACTGGGGATCGTCGTCCATCCTCGGTACGATCCAGTCCACCGCATCACGGATGGCGTCATCCAGGCTGAGGTAGTCGGTATCCAGTTGCTGGTGGGGCTGGCAGCTGCTGTCGATCAGGCGATAGACACGCTGGCAAGCGGTATGGGAGAAGGCAATAGCCATGGCTATCTTCAACGACAAGCCTTACCTTCAGCCATGGCGATGGCCATGCGCTGTATCCGCACGCACCACTTGCAGCCAGGTGGTCAGCATCCAGGCTGAGCGGGTTGCCTGGATTGATCAGGGTTGCTTGCGCAGACCCTGGAGACACTCCCGCGGGGAGAGGCTCACCTCACCTGGGTAGGGGATAGCGGCGAGACCACAGGGCATTACCGCATCAGTGAGAGCAGCTCCGACGGCCATGCCCAGGAGCTGCAGCGCCAAGGGCACACCACTCTCTCGATGGCAATGGCGATGGGGAAGCGTTGCACGCACTGGGGCTGGGAGGGTACGGGAACAGGACCTTCAACGAGCCTCCACCAGCGCGCAGAAGGCGTATTTTGAGGTTGAGGGGAGGCCCGAGAGCCAGCCCGACCCTCGCCCTCCAACAGAGTCCGGCCAGTGATCACCCGAGCCGGTGCGCACAGCGGAGGTGCGCCAACGATGCGACACACAACAGGTGAACTCGGTGATGCGGCGCGAGCGTCATCCCGTAACCGCAGAGAGCGATACGCCAGTTTTGTTTCCCGCGTGTTGAAACCCCGGGCTGCATAACCTGGGCCGGGATCACAGCCGAGAAGGTCAAGCTTCGAGCGTCTCTTCTCCCAGACGTGATCTCCAGTCCTTTCCTGCCAGGCTCCAGACAGGCCATGCGTGAACCACAGACACCCGACCGGCAGTCCTTGGTGTGAGCAGGTGGCCGCCGCAACCGGTGCTAAGGCGCCCCCCACGGGGCGCCTTCTTCTGGGGTGACAATCACCACACCGCTCGGCTACTACATTGTCGTCGCGCAGCTCTCCCAAAGTTTGCCAGTTGCTGAAAGGGCTGCAGCGCCAGAGACGCGATTCGAGCCAATTGCTTGTCCTGACGAATGATGTCTACGTCCTCCCATTCTCTCCCAGGGAGGCCAGTCAAAAGGCTCCAAACCTCTGCGATCTGGCTCAAGAGCCCTGCCCAGATGTTCGGCTAAAACAACGGCTTCACTTGCTCGTGCTGGATAGTCCAGGCCTGTCGATTTCCGTCGCTATATCCATTCGCCAGAAGACTCCCCTGGCTTGTGCGGCATCGAGGCACGCAAGCGCAATCTTGCCCCGACCAGTTCCATCGTGACGCCAAGCCCCCGCAGCTTGAGCGCCTGATTTTGGCGGAGTACCCAGGGGTCGCAGGCAGGCATCGGATTTGCCTAGTGACGTGCCTAACCCTGGCCTAAGGGGCCCGATTTGCCTAATGGTCTTGCCTAGTTGGACCTCGCGGAAGGGCCTGGAGGTTCCTGGCTCAGAGGCTCAGATCCCTTTCAGGGACTGGGTTCTTAGGAAACGGAGAGGGTGGGATTCGAACCCACGGACCCTTGCGGGTCGCCGGTTTTCAAGACCGGAGCCATCAACCACTCGACCACCTCTCCAGATGGCTGGCCTGCAGCTGGTGGGTCCAAGTGGCAAGCCTGAGTGATTGTGCCATGAAACCCGGCTGCCGGGTATGGGTCGGAGATTTAAGGTTGCTGTCAGAGTGTTTGGGTTGATGGCCAGGAGCAGCCCACACGGCCAGCACAAGCTCACGATTCAGCAGATCTTTCTGTTGCTGGCTTGTCTTCGTTGAGTTGTGTTGGCATCACTAGTGCTCTCCGCTTGGCAGTTTCTGGATGGTCAGACATTCGGTGTACAGCATGCCGCTACCACAATCTTCCCGGCGCTTCTGCTGGTGGTTGGCCTGGAGATTTCTTATCGCATCGTTGCTGTAAGGGGCATCAGGCCGCTGAGCAGGCTTGTCAATCAATCAGGCAATCTGGCTTTTGACCATTCATGTGAGCGCACGCCTGGATGTTTAGGATATTGATGAAATTGCCCGTCTGGCCAACGCTTTGAAAGGCATTCTCTCTCGCCAGCGCCAAGCGATCGAAGAGCTGGATGCGGCTAACAAGCGTCTGCGTGAAATGAATCGGCAAATCGATGATTCAAGCCGCTATGCTGCTCTTCTCCTCAAATCAATTCATCCTGGTTCTTAACTGAGTGAGCGATTTGTGGTGATCACTATTTCGTGCTCTGGCAGTCACGCGATAATGTGGGTGGCGATTACCGTGTTTTCCACGGTGATGATCAACGATGTATTGCCGGTGTCCCTGACTGCGCTGGCCATGGCGTGTCGGGGCCGATGATGACCATGCTGGCTCGTGCTGGACTGGATCGCTCCATCCAGCAGGTTGGCATGGAATCCCAGGCCTAGGTTCTCCAGGCCACCAATTCTGCTATCCATGGAGTGCTTGGTGAGGCGCAGATCGCCAAGGCTATGGCGACATCAATGGATGGGGGGGTTGGCATTTCTCGATCCTGAACGTCGAATCCTGCGGTTCGCTGGCGCGCGGATCTCGCTCTATTGGGGTGATGGTCGATCGGTCTCCATGGCTCGGGCCGATCATTGTCCGCTCTGGGGCCGAGGTGCCGGTACCTACAATGACCACATCATTCCACTGGGCAGCGACTACCCGTAATGACAAGCTACCAAGGGTATCCTTGACCAGTCAGGCGGGGAGAATGGCTTCGGTTTGGGTGCTAACCGTTTCGAGAGCTGGTTGCTCGACCATGCCAGCAGGCCCTTGGATCAGCCGCGCCAGGCGTTCCGTGCTTCCTGATCGCTGATCGCTTCGTTTCTTGCTCATTGATCCGCGGCTGGCCTGGGCAATGGCCACATCACTGTTGCCCCATCGAAGTCTGGCCTCCCTGCAGGACTTCTTCTCTGCTCAGCGGATACAGATCTGCTTCAAGCGGCCGATAATCCCGCACCTTGATCAATGAGATGGGTATCGCTCTGATGGAGCACATCCAATCTACTCGTCAGTACATGTCCTGGGCTATGGATGTTGTTAGTGCATTTATTGAAATGAGACAGAATATTCCTTGCTACACTGCTACCCAGGGTTGTGGTAAGCCTGAGGCAACTGCCAAGATGGTGATCGCCGAGTTGTCTCAGGGCAGCTATGTGGAGGCAGCAGGCAATGTTGTAGAACAGGCGGACGTCCAGCTGTTGTTTGAGAGGGTTGCCCAGTTGGCAGCCATGAACAAGTCGGTATTGAAGACCATATACAAGCAGCAACTGCGTAGTCCCCGCGATGAGGGTCAATCCCTCGATGCTGGCCTTGGCTTGATTGAGATCGCCCGAAAAGCAACTGCTCCTCTTGAATGCAGCCTGGATCCGCTTGATGCCTGCAGAGCATTCTTCACCCTCTAGGCCACCATCTGATCCGCCATAGCAGTGCTAAATTCTATCCAGGTTGGCCCTGGTATGAACCTCAGCCTAGCTGGCACTCCGTCCACTCCAGCCATTCAAGTGAGCTGGGATTCCGGGTTGCTGCGGATGTCCGGAGATTCGTATCCCGAGAACACCTGCGGGCTGTGCTCCGGTGTGATCGCTTGGGTTGCCAATATTTTGGCTGAAATCTCTTTGCCCCTAGGTCTTGAGTTGCACCCCAACCATCTCAATGCCAGTAGTATCCGGGCGATGATCGACGTCTTTGATCGCTTGCAAATCGCTTTTGACTCGGGGCGTGAGTTGTCTGTTGTGTGGTTGTACGATAATCGCAATCCTCGATCGGCTGAGTTGGGCGAGGAGTCTAGTAAAGATTATAAGCTCAGCTTCACGATCACCAAAGCTCCATTCGTTGAGTAGTGCCCATGGATCCATTCCGCCCTTGCGGGCCGGAGGATGAGCTTGAACAGCGAGTCGCCCCATTGCTGGCCGACGAGCGCTATCGAGACCATCCCCTGCGTGATGCTTTGGGGGCGATATTGGAGCGAATGGAATAGCAGGCTCTAAAGCTTGAGAGAATCACCCAGATTTCTGATCGGTACCAGACTGACGTACAGGAGCGTGTGCATCACCTTTCACAGCGCTAAGACCTGCAGATCCGCAGGCTGGAGAAAGCCTCCACCCATGACCAGCTCACGGGCCTTCCCAACCGGCAGCTGATTGTGGTCCGCTGTCGCCGCCAGGATTACCGCACCCAGCGGGACAACATCACCTATTCCTTGCTGGCCATGGATGTTGATCGTTTCAAGAGCATCAACGACAGCCACGGGCACGAAGCTGGTGACAAGGTGCTGATTGCCCTCGCCCAGGCCCTTCAACAAGGCCTGCGGGACTACGACTGCTGCGCGCGCTGGGGTGGAGATGAATTCCTGGCGCTGCTCGCTGGTGCGGATCTCGCCACGGCCCAACTGGTGGCCCAGCGGATGCTGGACACAGTGCGTGGACTCATGGTGGAACTTCCGGCCGGGGTCGTCCATCCACGCGTGAGTATCGGTGTGGCTGAACACCATGCTGGTGAGGAGTACACCGAGGTGTATCGCAGGGCCCGGTTCATGGTGGCAGCTGAGCCGCCACCGCTGGCATCGCCGGGTGGTCGGGATCGGCCGGCCTGAACTCAGTTGCTGCTCGGTTTGGCCAGTGGCAGCAGGCACTTGTCGCTGTCGCATCCCGCCGGACCCGCCTCCATCGGCTGTCCGCCGCCGTCATAGCGCTGCAGCGCCTCGAAGAAGCAGTCGGTGCGGCGGCGGGCTGCCACCTCGGCGTTGAGGCGCTGGTAGGTGGCCGCATCGATCGGTTCGAACGGCAGCCGCGGGAAGGTGGCGTTGGCGTCGAAGCGGGCCAGCAGCGCCGCCGAGATGTAGCCCTGGCCCTCGTCGATGGCGCGGTGGATGGCATCAGCCAGGGGCTCGATTTCATGCTCGCGGAACTCCACCGTGGCACTGGTGTTGTGGGCGGTGTAGTGCTGCTGCACCTGCATGTAGAAGTCGAACTGGGTAAGGGCGGAGAAGTTGTTGATCTCCACCGCATCGGCACCGGGGATGTTGGCCCAGCTCACCTCGGTGGGGATCTCCACCAGCCACTCGGTGCAGCGGGGATCGAACGGATCATCCAGCAGGCGGCCCTGCTCGTCTTTGTCGCTCTGGCTCGGCACGATCGGGTAGCCGTAATCCAGGCAGGCCAGGGCCACCGGGTCGTTCTTGCGGAAGGTGATCCGGCGGATGAAGCGCTGGGCCTTGGGCGGGTGCCAGCCAGGGGAGGCGCCGGTGAGCAGGCTCTTGGTGCCCGCCGGTTGCACGGTGGTGCAGCGGTTGGGCCGGCGGATGCCGTGGCGGTCGCAGTATTCCCACACCGCCTCGTGCACGATGGTTTTCCAGCGGGCCAGATACTCGGCCTCGCGAGCCTTGAAGGCGCGGCCCTCTTCGGAATCCGGGCGGCCAGCTTCCCACCAGGTGAGCCAGGGGGTGCCGAAGGCGTGCACGAAGAAGTCGAAAAGGCCGGTGAAGCTCACACCCACGATCGGATCCCAGGCCCGGCTCTGGCGGTAGCGCTCCACCTCGAAGCGGTGGTTGAGCAGGCAGGCCACGGCAATGGCGCCGGCGCGGAAGGCGTCCTCCTGGGCCTGGAAATCTGTGGGGTGGATCTGGTTGAGGTGGATCTCTGCCAGGTTGCAGTGGAAGTCGGCGCCGAGGATCTCGCCGCAGGGGTTGAGGCCGTAGCGGCCCAGGCGGTGCTCCAACTCAGCGGGCTGCAGGCCGGGGTGGTGCAGCTTCAGCCACTGGGCGGCCTGCTCGCGGCCCTGGTCGCAGTAGATGCCCACAAACTCCTCGCGCAGCTCGGAGGTGGGCAGCAGGTCGGCATTGGAGCGGGCGATCGCCTCGGGGGCGAACTGGATCGCGCCCTCGCCGCTCTGGAACTGTTTGGTGACGGCCTCCAGCACCACCTCGCGGCTGGGCCGGGTGTGGAACACCCGGGTGTGGTTGGCCATGCGCAGGGCGTCGCGCTCCGGATCGATCCGCCAGTTGCCGGCCTCGTCCTGCTGCCAGAGGTTGTCCTTGGCGCTGGCGGCGGCGCTGTCGTCGGCGGCGAACTGGCGCATGCCGGCGCTGCGGCGGATGTTGCCGGCCACGATCGTGACGGCGGCCTCATCGATCAGGAGGCAGCACTCCACCGAGGTGAGCTGGCGGCCCTGGGCCTTGTTCAGGATCTGGGCCACGCGGCCGTAGAGGTCCTTGAGCTTCACAGGGTTGGCCATGCCGCCAAAGCCCTTGAGGGTTTCGCCCACCGGACGCACGTCGGAGAGATCCACCGCGATCTCGATCGGGGCGGCGGCGTCGAAGCGCTCATCGCTGCAGAACTCGAGCAGCAGCTGGTAGCTGTCCACCCAGCCGCGGCGGGTGTCGCCCACCTTGATGCTCACCCGGTTGCCGGTGATGCTGTGGCTGGTGTGCTCCTGGCGCTTTCCGGCCGGGGTTGAGCCGATGTCGGTGACGCCGGTGATCACCAGCCGGTTGCGCACCGCCGGCAGCCGGTTGATCAGGTGCGGCTCGATGATGGCGCCGGTGCCGCAGCCCATCATCGCCAGGTCCATCATCAGGCTGAACGCCTCCCAGTCCACCAGGTTGGTGGAGGTGCAGTTGTAGGCGCCGGAGAAGTTTTCGCTCTGCTCGATCCAGGGGGTGCCGCCGATCCACAGCCAGCGGCCCGAAGGCAGGGCCTTCTGCTGCTGCTGCATGCGGCGCAGCAGGGTCACCTCATCGTCGTTGAGGTTCCCGAGGCAGCGCAGGCCCTCCAGGTTGCGCTCGGCCACCTGGTGCCAGCTCTCGCGGCCGGCGGGCAGCTTGCGCGAATAGGTGCGATAGAAGACCGGGTTGGCGGCCGGGGCCGTCGCGGGGAAATCGCCGCCGGGCGCAGCGGCTGCCGAGCCACTGCCGCCACCAGGGCTGCCCTTGCTCCCGGGCCGCACGACCGGACTGCCGACAGGGCTGGTGGCTGGGCGCTGGGCGGAGAGGGTCACCGGCGATGGATCCAGGGGTTGGCGCACCATAACGCCAGGGATGGGGTGTGCAAGCGATTGCGGCCACCATTGGCGGTGGTGTGGCCTTGGCCGTCAGAGTGAGCAGCTCCATGTCCGCTCGTCCGTGTCGAAGGCCTTGCAGCGAACCCCCGAGCCCGAACTGATGGATGGGGCCGACCAGGTGGCGGCCTATGCCTCCGCTGATTTCGAGGCCTCCGACCAGGCGATGGTCGAGCGCTTCGCCCAGCTCTGTGATGAGCACCCCGGCAAGCGGCTGGTGGACCTGGGTTGCGGGCCGGGCAACATCAGCTTTCGCCTGGCCCGCCGCTGGCCCGCCGCCACGGTGTTGGGTCTGGATGGTGCCCCGCGCATGCTGGCCGTGGCCGAACAGCGGTTAAGGGACGAGCCTGCGCTGCAGGGACGGCTGCGCTTCCAGCAGGTCCTGCTCCCCCTGCCGGAGTCCATGCCCCGGGCCAGCGGCCACAGCGCCCTGGTGAGCAACAGCCTGCTGCACCATTTGCATGAGCCCGCGGCGCTGTGGCAGGCCGTGTCGCAGCTGGCTGCCCCCGGGGCGTTTGTGTATGTACAGGATCTGCGCCGCCCCGCCAGTGCCGCCGCAGTGGAGGCGCTGGTGGCCGCCGAGATGGTGGGGGCTCCGGAGGTGCTGCGGCGCGATTACCGCGCTTCGCTCCATGCCGCCTTCACGCCCAAGGAGGTGGAGGCGCAGCTGCAGGTGGCGGGGCTGGCAGGGGTGCTGCAGGTTGCTCCTCTTCAGCACCGCTACCTGGAGGTGTGGGGCCGGCTGGGCTGAACCCCGCCTGGCAGGCTGGCGAGATGACGACGACTCCCGAACTGGAGGCCCTGGCCGAGGCCGTGGCCCGGCGCCGCAACTTCGCGATCATTTCCCACCCCGACGCGGGCAAGACCACCCTTACCGAAAAACTGCTGCTCTACGGCGGTGCGATCCAGCAGGCCGGGGCGGTGAAGGCCAAGGGCGAGCAGCGCAAGGTGACCTCCGACTGGATGGAGCTGGAAAAGCAGCGCGGCATCTCGATCACCTCCACCGTGCTGCAGTTCGACTACTCGGGCAGCACGATCAACCTGCTCGACACCCCCGGCCACCAGGACTTCTCCGAGGACACCTACCGCACCCTGGCGGCGGCCGATAACGCGGTGATGCTCGAAGACGCCGCCAAGGGCCTCGAGCCCCAGACCCGCAAGCTGTTCGAGGTCTGCCGCATGCGACAGATCCCGATCTTCACCTTCATCAACAAGATGGACCGGCCGGGGCGCGAGCCCCTCGAGCTGCTCGATGAGATCGAGCAGGAGCTGGGCCTGGCCTGCTGGCCGGTGAACTGGCCGATCGGCAGCGGCGATCGCTTCCGCGGCGTCATCGATCGGCGCACGAAGCAGGTGATCCTGTTTGAGCGGGCCGAGCGCGGTCGAGCGAGCGAGGAGAAGCTGCTGTCGGTGGAGGAGGCCCGCGATTCAGGCGCCGTGGAGCCGGACCTGCTGGCGCAGGCCCTGGAGGAACTGGAGTTGCTGGAGGGAGCTGGTGCCGACCTCGACCTGGAGCTGGTGCACGGGGGCGAACTCTCCCCTGTGTTCTTCGGCTCAGCGATGACCAACTTCGGCGTGCGGCCGTTTTTGGACGCTTTCCTGGAGCTGGCCCAGAAACCGATCGCCCGGGCCAGCAGCGCCGGGGAGATCGATCCGGTGGCACCTGGTTTCAGCGGTTTCGTGTTCAAGCTGCAGGCCAACATGGACCCGCGCCACCGCGACCGGGTGGCCTTCGTGCGGGTGTGCTCGGG
Source organism: Prochlorococcaceae cyanobacterium (assembly GCA_044347105.1). Taxonomy (GTDB): domain Bacteria; phylum Cyanobacteriota; class Cyanobacteriia; order PCC-6307; family Cyanobiaceae; genus NIES-981. The sequence goes on along the minus strand of JBIIXY010000072.1, from coordinate 1,065 downwards.
GAAATTCGAAAAAGACATGGCGGTGCAGCACGCCCGCACCGGCCGCACGATCCGCCTCTCCCGCCCCCAGAAGCTGTTCGGCCAGGACCGCGAGGTGGTGGAGGACGCCTACCCCGGCGACGTGATCGGCCTCAACAACCCGGGCATGTTCGCCATCGGCGACACCCTCTATGTGGGCCCGCGCCTGGAATACGAGGGCATCCCCTGCTTCTCCCCCGAGATCTTCGCCTGGCTCCGCAATCCCAACCCCTCGGCCTTCAAGAGCTTCCGCAAGGGGGTGAACGAGCTGCGTGAGGAGGGGGCGGTGCAGATCCTCTACGACACCGACGAAAGCAAGCGCGACCCGATCCTGGCGGCGGTGGGCCAGCTGCAGCTTGAGGTGGTGCAATACCGACTGGAAAACGAGTACGGGGTGAAGACCCGCCTGGAGCCCCTGGGCTTCGCGGTGGCGCGCTGGGTGGTGGGCGGCTGGGCTGAGCTGGAGAAGGTGGGCCGCATCTTCAACTGCAAGACCGTGCGCGACGCCTGGAACCGGCCGGTGCTGCTGTTCAAGAACGAGTGGAACCTGAACCAGCTGCGCGACGACCACCCCGAACTGGAGCTCAGCGCCGTGGCGCCGGTGGTGAGCGGGGTGGAGCCGATCAGCCTTTGAGCTGGGTTGCCACCTGGTGCTCACGCGCGGCGCTCACAGTCAACGGATCCCTGCGCCAGACTCTGTGTAACGAACCATCACGGCGATGCCTGAGCCGCTCTGGCTGGTGCGTCCCCGTCCAGACGGGGGTTGCGACTACGTAAACTTCCAGCCGCAACCGGGGATTGAGGCCTCAGGTGTTTCCCCTGCGTCTGCTGGGGGCCAGCCGGTGGTGGAGATGCGCCAGGGCAGCCATCTGCCCCCCCAGATGCCCCTGCTCAAGCACCGCCGGCGCCTCGATCCAGCGGAGGCCCGGCGCTGGCAGGAGCGCCTGCAGCAGGAAGGGGGATTCCGCAGCAGCGAACCCCTCTTCTAGACCGCGCCTCGATACGCTCTGCTCAGGCGTTCCACTCCGCCGCGCCCGCTGATGTCCG
>JBIIXY010000071.1:0-12245 GCA_044347105.1 Prochlorococcaceae cyanobacterium | reverse complement strand
GCCCGAGCCCGCCCCGATCCGCGGCCTCTGGTGAGCCTCGGCTGATCAGCTGGGTCCTGGCGACCCATTCCGGGAGTGGCTTCGGCCACTCCCTTTTTTATGGGCGCTCCCTGCCAGGACGGCCCGCATCCAGGCCGCCCAGACCCGGCGGTGATGAGTACAAATGCCCATCAGCCACTGGGCGACTGGTAACGTGGCCGCCGGTTCGGTCCATGGCGGTGCAGACCGCGCTGGCGCCAGCCCGCCCCACAGCCCCCCGTCCTGGAGCCCGATGGACGCCTCCCTGCCCAGCCAGGCCTTCCCCTGGCTCAGCCTGATCGTGCTCCTGCCAGCGGCCGTGGCCCTGGTGATGCCCCTGCTGCCCGGCGATGGCAGCGATCCACGCCTGCCCCGCACCCTGGCCCTCGGCACGCTTGCGGCCGACCTGGTGCTGATGCTGGTGTGCTTCAGCCAGCACTTCAACGGCGCCAGCAGCGAGCTGCAACTGGTGGAGCGCCTGAGCTGGGTGCCGGCACTCGGACTGGAGTGGTCGCTGGCGGCGGATGGCCTGTCGGCGCCGCTGGTGGTGCTCTCCGGCCTGGTGACCCTGCTCTCGGTGGCGGCCAGCTGGAACGTGAGCCGCAAGAGCCGTCTCTACTTCGCCCTGATGCTGGTGCAGGCCTCGGCCCAGGGCCTGGTGTTCCTCTCCCACGATTTCCTGCTCTTCTTCCTGGCCTGGGAACTGGAGCTGGTGCCCGTGTATCTGCTGATCGCCATCTGGGGCGGCAAGCAACGCCAGTACGCCGCCACCAAGTTCATCCTCTACACCGCCACCGCCTCGCTGCTGATCCTGGTGAGCGGCCTGGCCCTGGCCTTCAACGGCCCCTTCACCTTCAATCTCAGCGAGCTGGCGGCGCGCAGCCCCGGCGGCACCTTCGGCCTGCTCTGTTATCTGGGCTTCCTGGTGGGCTTCGGCGTGAAGCTGCCGATGTTCCCGCTGCACACCTGGCTGCCCGACGCCCACGGTGAGGCCAACGCGCCGGTGTCCATGCTGCTGGCCGGCGTTCTGCTCAAGATGGGCGGCTACGCCCTGCTGCGCTTCAACGTGCAGATGCTGCCCGAGGCCCATCTCACCCTGGCCCCGGCCCTGATCGTGCTGGGGATCGTGAACATTGTGTATGGCGCTCTCAACGCCTTCGCCCAGGACAACGTGAAGCGGCGGATCGCCTGCAGCTCGGTGAGCCACATGGGCTTCGTGCTGCTGGGCATCGGTGCCGTGGATGCCCTGGGGATGAGCGGGGCCATGCTGCAGATGATCAGCCACGGGCTGATCGCCGCCGCCATGTTCTTCGTGACTGGGGTGTTCTACGAACGCACCGAGACGCTCTCCATCCCCAACATGGGTGGCCTGGCCAAGGCGCTGCCGATCACCTTCGCCTTCTTCCTGGCCAGCTGTCTGGCCTCCCTGGCTCTCCCCGGGATGAGCGGCTTTGTGAGCGAAATCACCGTGTTCCTGGGCGTCACGGCCAACGACACCTTCACCACCGGCTTCCGCGTGATCACTGTGGTGCTGGCGGCCATCGGCCTGGTGCTGACGCCGGTGTATCTGCTCAGCCTCTGCCGGCGGGTGTTCTTCGGCCCGCGGATTCCGGCCCTGGCGAGCACCGGCGACATGCGCCCGCGGGAGCTTCTGATCGGTCTCACCCTGCTCGTGCCCACGCTGGTGATCGGCTTCTGGCCCCGCGTGGCCATCGATCTCTACGAGGCCAGCACCAACGCCCTCTCCACCCAGCTGCTGGCCGATGTGACCCTGGCGGTGGGTCGGTTCACCGCCATCGGCTGAACCACAGGCAGGCCTGCCCATGCCCTGGAATGGCTGGTCGTTGCAGTGCCAGCCATGGCAGCCTCATCCAGCCCCTCACCGCTGCTGCGCGGACAGGGCCTGCCGCCGTTCGAGGCCATCACCGCCGAGCAGGTGGACACGGCCATCCCCGCGCTGCTGGAGCAGCTCAACGGCGAACTCAGCCTGCTGGAGCAGCGCCTGGAGAGGCGGCTGGAGGAGGCCAGCGCAGGCGGCGCCTCGCTGAGCTGGACAGAGCTGATGGACCCCCTGCACCATCTCGGCGAACGGCTGCGCTGGAGCTGGGGGGTGGTGAGCCACCTCCATAGTGTGTGCAACACCCCTGAACTGCGCACAGCCCACCAGAACCAGCAGGGTGCCGTGGTGGCCTTCGGCAGCCGGGCGGGGCAGAGCCGGCCGATCTACCGCGCCCTCGAACAGCTGGCGGCCCAGCCGCTCGATGCCACCCAGAGGCGGATCGTGGCGGCCGAACTGCGCGACATGCAGCTCCGCGGTGTGGGTCTCAGCGGTGAGGAGCAGGAGGCGTTCAATGCTGGCACCGCCGAACTGGCCCAGCTGGCCAGCGACTTCGGCAACCACGTGCTTGATGCCACCAACGGCTGGACCCTGCGGCTCAGCGACCCCGCCGAGGTGGCCGGCCTGCCCGCCAGCCTCAGGGAGCTTCTGGCCCAGGCGGCCCGCCAGAGCGGCCAGGAACCCGGTGACGCGGATGCAACCGCCGCGGCCGGCCCCTGGCTGCTGGGCCTCGACATGCCGCGGGTGGTGCCCTTCCTCAAGTACAGCGAGCGGCGCGACCTACGCGAAACCGTGTACAAGGCCCAGGTGGCCCGCGCCTCCAGCGGCGAGCTCGACAACCGCCCGCTGATCGAGCGGATCCTCAGACTGCGAAGGGAGCAGGCCCAGCGGCTGGGCTACGCCAGCTGGGCCGAGGTGAGCCTGGCCAGCAAGATGGCCGGCTCGGTGGCCGAGGTGGAGCAGCTGCTGGAGGAGCTGCGCGCCGCCGCCTACCCGGTAGCCGAGCAGGAGCTGGAGGCCCTGCGCGCCATCGCCCGCCGCCAGGGCGCCCTCGAGGCCGATGACCTCAAGCCCTGGGATGTGGCGTTCTGGGCCGAGAAGCTGCGCCAGGAGAGCTTCGAGCTCGACAGCGAAGCGCTGCGCCCCTGGTTCCCGCTGGAGCAGGTGCTGCAGGGCCTGTTCGGCCTGTGCCAGCGGCTGTTCGACATCCGCATCGTGAGCACCGATCCGGGGGAGGCGCCCACCTGGCATCCGGACGTGCGCTACTTCCGCGTGCTCGACGGCGCCAGCGGCCAGCCCCTAGCCGCCTTCTACCTGGATCCCTTCAGCCGCCCCGGCAGCAAGCGCGGCGGTGCCTGGATGGATGAGTGTCTGGGCCGCTCCCGCACCCTCTCAGGGGAGCCTGTCCTGCCGGTGGCCTACCTGATCTGCAACCAGAGTCCACCGGTGGGGGACACCCCCAGCCTGATGACCTTCGACGAGGTGGAGACCCTCTTCCACGAGTTCGGCCATGGCCTGCAGCACATGCTCACCACCGTGGAGCGCCCCCAGGCGGCCGGCATCAACAACGTGGAGTGGGACGCGGTGGAGCTGCCCAGCCAGTTCATGGAGAACTGGTGTTACGACCGCGCCACCCTGATGGGCATGGCCCGCCACTGGCAGACCGGGGAACCCCTGCCGGAGGCCGACTACCAGAAGCTGCTGGCGGCCCGCACCTTCATGGGCGGCAGCGCCACCCTGCGCCAGGTGCACTTCGCCCTCACCGACCTGCGCCTGCACAGCCAGTGGACCCCGGACTGCGGCCAGAGCCCGGAGCAGCTGCGCCGCGATCTCGCCCGCACCACCACCGTGCTGGAGCCCATCCCGGAAGACGCCTTTCTCTGCGCCTTCAGCCACATCTTCGCCGGCGGCTACTCGGCCGGCTACTACTCCTACAAGTGGGCCGAGGTGCTCAGTGCCGATGCCTTCAGCGCCTTCGAAGAGGTGGGGCTCGATGTGGAGGATGAGGTGGTGGCCACAGGCCGTCGCTTCCGCGACACGGTGCTCTCCCTGGGCGGCAGCCGCTCCCCGGCCGAGATCTTCGAGGCCTTCCGCGGCCGGCCGCCCAGCAGCGAGGCCCTGATCCGCCACTCCGGCCTGGTTGGCGGCTGACCGGCTGGGCCTGCTGGGCAGCCGGACTCAGGGCCGCAGCAGCTCGGCCACGATCGGTTCGAGAGCGGCCGGGCTGCTGATCAGCTGCTTGTGGCTCCACACCGGCAGCCGCTGGCGGCGCCCCACCGGCAGCACCCCGGTCCAGCTGGGAATCACCATGTGATCCGCCAGACACCAGAAGCTGCAGCAATCCACGCCGGCCAGGGCGGAGAGGTCGCTGTTGAGCTGGCGCAGCAGCGGACTGCCGGGTCGCATGTCGGCGATGCTGGCCAGCCAGCGGCCCGGCCAGGGGGCGGCCACCAGGCTGCCCTGCTGCGGGCTGCCCACGCTGATCAGACGGCGCACCCGTCCCGCCCCACCGGCCAGCTGGAGCCAGCAGCGGCCCACCACGCCACCCATCGAGAAACCCAGCACATCCACAGGCTGATCCGTCCCGAAGCGCTGGTCCACCAGGCGCCCGAGCTGGGCGGCCAGCTCCAGCAGCGGCCGCTGGCCGAGGCCATGGGGCAGATGGGGCACCAGCAGGGGCTGGCGTCTGCCCTGGAGCTGGTCCTCCAGCCGCCTGAACAGGCGTGGGGTGTCCCAGAGGCCGTGCACCAGCACCAGCGGTACGGCGGAAGGTGGGGCGCTGAGGGAGGTAGCCATCCGCCAAAGAGGCCGACACGGCAAGCTATGCCATGGCGGGGGCCTGGAAAATGGCTCCATGCTTTCCTCCCCACCCGCGCTCGAGCACAACCTCCACCAGATCGCCCGGGCCTTCGCCCTGCCCGGCGCCGTGACAGCGATCGAGCCCCTGGGTTCGGGGAACGTGAACGACACCTACCGGGTGAGCTGCACCGCCGGGAGATCCGAACCGGCCGAGTTTGTGTTGCAGCGTCTCAACACGCAGGTCTTCGCGCGACCCGACTGGGTGATGGCCAACATCGCCCGCCTCTGCGAGCACGCCGCCGGCCGGCCCTGGCCCCAGGCCGACCAGCCTCGCCGCTGGGAGCTGCCGAGGCTGCTCGCCACCCGGCGGAAGGCCGCCCATGACGGCGAAGCCGATGCCGCTCCCTGGTTGCAAGTGGGCGATCACTGCTGGCGGATGCTCAGTTTCGTGGCGGACAGCACCAGTCCCGACAGCGTGCGCGACAACGACCATGCCGCTGAGCTGGGCCGGGCGCTGGGCGGGTTCCACCGGCTGGTGCACGACCTGCCCTGTGAGCAGTTGCATGACACCCTGCCGGGTTTCCATGTCACGCCCACCTACCTGCGCAGCTACGACCAGTTGCAGGAGCAGGAATCCGCCGCTGCTGGCCTGGGTGCCTGTCCAGAGGGCGATCAGGAGGCCGTGTCCTGGTGCCGCCAGTTCATCGAGACGCGACGCGGCCTGGCCCCGGTGCTGGAGCAGGCCAGGGCCAGCGGCAGGCTGCAGCTGCGGCCGATCCATGGCGATCCCAAGGTGAACAATGTGCTGCTCGACCGCACCAGCGGTCAGGCGGTGGCCCTGGTGGATCTGGACACCGTGAAGCCGGGCCTGCTCCACTACGACATCGGCGATGCTCTGCGCTCCGGCTGCAACCCGGCCGGCGAGGACACCACCGACCTGCCGGCAGTGCAGTTCGATCTCCAGCGCTGCGGAGCGATGCTCACGGGCTATCTGGAACTGGCCCGGCCGATCCTCAGCGCGGCCGATCTGGAACTGATCCCCACGGCGGCGCGCCTGATCAGCTTCGAACTGGGCCTGCGCTTCTTCAGCGACCACCTGGCCGGCAACCGCTACTTCAAGTGCCGCCACCCCAGCCACAACCTCGAGCGGGCCCTGGTGCAGTTCACCCTCACCGAACGGATCGAGGCCCAGGAGCAGCAACTGCAGGAGCTGGTGCGTGAGCGCAGCGCCTGACCCCACCACCCTTCGCCCTGGCCCCGTGAGCAATCCGTCCGCCCAACGCCAACCCGCCACCCTGGCGCCCATCGGCCGCCAGGCCTTCGCGCTTCAGCCCTTCAGCAACGGGGTGGCCGAACTGGCTGGCATCCGCATCGAGGGCTGGCTGCAGCGGCAGGAGAGCCACCTCAACCTGAGCTTCGAGCTGCACGGCCCGGACCGGCACGATCCCGCCAGCCGCGACCAGTCCATCCTCTGGCCGCCAGCCGGCGGCGAGCCGGTGCGCCGGGACGGGCTCTGGCAGCACACCTGCCTGGAATGGTTCATCGCCCGGCGGGGCGAAGCGGCCTATTGGGAATTCAACCTGGCACCCAACGGCGACTGGAACGTCTACACCCTTGCCGGCTACCGCCAGGACCTGCGTGCCGACCCGGACTATGGCGCGCTTCCCCTGCTCACCTTCAGTGATGAACAGGGCGGCAACGACTTCCGGGTGCGGGCGCCGCTGCCGGCAGCGCTGGCTGCCGCCCAACCGGGCGCGCTGGAGCTGGCGGTGACCGCCGTGGTGGAACAGCGCAACGGTGCCCTCAGCTACTGGGCCCTGCATCACGGCGGTGCGGAGGCCGACTTCCACCGCCGCGATGGCTTCCGGCTGCGGATCTGACCCTGGCACTCCTGGCGCACGGTCTACACGCTGCGCCGCACGGCAACCGTGCCGGTGAAGCCAGGCACCGGCGCTGCACATTTGCGCAACTCCAGCGCCACCCCACGGGCGCCCTGGGTGCGGCAGACGGCAAGAATCTGCTCGGCGTAGTGCTCCAGGGTGTGGCAGCGGATGGCACGGGCCTGGCACTGCAGGGCCTGGATCAACAGGGCGTAATCAAGGGTGTCGGCCAGGTTGTCGCTGCGGCCGGCGGCAGCGAGATTCACTGCCAGCTCCAGATCCAGCTCAAACCACTGGCCCTGCTGGCGCTCAAACTCCAGCACCCCCACATGGGCCCAGAGGCGCAGCCCCCGCACCACGATCCGATCAGCAGCGGCCAAGTCGATCGTACTCACAGCGGCAGGCTGCGATGGCTGAAGGTGCGCGCACCACTGGTGTAATCGGCAGCGATGTGGCCCTCGCCGCGCAGGCGGTAGCGGTAGGTCACCAGCCCTTCCAGCCCCACCGGGCCCCGGGGCGGCAGCGTCTGGGTGGAGATGCCCACCTCGGCACCGAAGCCGTAGCGAAAGCCGTCGGCGAAGCGGGTGGAGCAGTTGAGGAACACCCCGGCGCTGTCCACCGAGGCCAGGAAGCGCTCGGCCGTGGCCCCATCGCTGGTGCAGATGGCATCGGTGTGCCGGGAGCCATAGCGGCGGATGTGCTCCAGGGCCTCCTCCAGGCTGGCCACCACCTTCACCGCCAGGATCAGGTCGGCATACTCCGTGTTCCAGTCGTCGTCGCTGGCGGGGTGGGGCACGCCGTGGGCCACGGCGGCGGCGTCGCCGCGCAGCTCCACACCCGCTGCGGCGAAGGCCGCCGCGGCCGCCGGCAGGAAGCGCTCGGCCACGGTGCTGTGCACCAGCAGGGTTTCAATCGCGTTGCAGGCCGCCGGGTACTGGGTCTTGGCATCCAGCGCCACCTTCAGGGCCTGATCGAAATCGGCGGCCTGATCCACGTAGAGGTGGCAGATGCCATCGGCGTGACCCAGCACGGGGATGCGGGTGTTCTCCTGGATGAAGCGCACCAGCGCGTTGGAGCCGCGCGGAATGATCAGGTCCACCAGGCCGTCGAGCTTGAGCAGCGCCAGGCTCTCCTCGCGACTGGTGAGCAGCTCCAGGGCCTGGGGAGCAACCGCGCTGGCGGCCAGACCAGCCTGCAGGGCCTCGAGGATGGCGGCGCAGCTGCTCACCGCTTCGCGGCCCCCCTTGAGAATCGCGCCGTTGCCCGAGCGGATCGCCAGGGAGGCGATCTGCATCACCGCATCCGGCCGGGCCTCGAAGATCACCCCCACCACCCCCAGGGGCACGGTGATCCGCTCCAGCACCAGGCCCGCATCCAGCTCGGTGTGCAGCTGGCGGCGGCCGATCGGATCCGGCAGAGCCGCCACCTGGCGAACCCCGGCGATCGCCCCATCCAACTTGGCGCCGTCCAGCTTCAGCCGGGCCACCAGGGAGGAGGCCAGCCCATCGGCGGCCGCGGCCTCCAGGTCGGCCGCGTTGGCCGCCAGGATCAGCTCACGGCGGGCCTCCAGAGCCGCGGCCATCGCCTCCACGGCCTGGCGGCGCTGTTGGTCGCTGCGTTGGCCCAGGGCCATGGCGCTGCGGCGCACCGCCGCCGCCCGCTGCAGCAGTTCGGGGCTGGGATCGGGAACGGCCTGGCTGAGGGAGGTCATGGGGCCATCATCCCAATTGGCTGTCCCGCTCAGGCTCGGCTGTCCCGCTCAGGCCCCGCCCAGTCGCTCCAAGGCCAGGCGGGCGGCGCCGAGGCGGCCGGCGCCATTGCCGAGCGCACAGCGCTCGATGCGCAGCCCCTCCCGGCTCACCGCCAGCACCCGCTCCTCCACTTCCCGCCACACGGCCGGCAGGAACAGGGGGGTTGCCGCGCTCAGGCCGCCGCCCAGCAGCACCAGTTCCGGTGTGAACAGATAAAGCAGGGAGCTGATGCCCGTGCCCAGCAGCCGGCCATAGGCCCCCCATACCGCCAGGGCGTCGGTGTCGCCGGCCTCGGCCCGGCGGCTGAGCTCCCGCGGATCGAGCGGGCTGAGCCGGGCCAGCCCGCCGATGCTGCAATAACTCTCAAGGGAACCGCGATTGCCGCTGTTGCAGGGGGGGCCATCGGGCTGGATGCCGATCAGCCCCGGCTCAGCAGCCGCCCCACCCCGGCCGGTGAACAGCTCACCGTTGAGCAGCACGGCCCCACCCACGCCCGTGCCCAGGGTGAGCAGCAGGGCGTCCCGGGCGCCGCGGGCGGCCCCGTGCCAACGCTCGCCAACCAGGGCGCAATTGGCATCATTGGCACAGGTGACCCGCCGCTCCAGCAGGGGCTCCAGCCAGTCGGCCAGGGGCACATCCCGCCAGCCAGGCAGGTTGATGGCGATGCGGGCCACACGGCCGTGGCGGTCGCTGGGGCCGGGGTGGCCCACCCCCACCAGCGGCGCCAGCCGCTGCGGATCGAGCCGCTCCACCGCTTCGGCGATCGCCACCGTCACCGCCCCGGGCACCGCCGGCCGGGGGGTGGGCACTTCCAGGTCCTCCAGCAGGCTGCCGTCCTGGGCAAAGCGGCCCAGCTTGATGGCGGTGCCGCCGAGATCAACGCCGATCAACTGACCGTCTCCCTGCCCGGATAGCAGGGGGGAGGATCCAGGGGCCGGGGAGGAAACCATCAGAAGCGGAAGAAGAGCTGCAACTGGGTCTGCCAGGTGCCATCGGTGTCGACGGCACCCTGCAGGTTGATCAGCTCCGAGGCCTTGAAGTTGAGGTTCACCTGGGGCGGCACATCGTCCACGTTGGGGGCAGCCAGCAGCGACACACTGAAGCGATCGGTGATGTCCAGGCCCACCTCGGTGGCCAGCACCAGCTGGGTGGGCACCCGCCGGGAGCGCTGCTCGGAGGGGCGATTCACCGTCTGACTCACATAGGCCGGATAGATCGCCAGGCTGAGGCGCTGGCCGAAGGCATCGCCAAGAGTGCCGAGAATGGGAGACAGCAGCGACTGGCCCACCACCGTGGCCAGGGCCGTGCTGGCACCGGCACCGCCCACCACCCCGGCGAGGGTGTTGCCGCCGATCAGCGCCATCAGCCTGTCCTGGGGCAGGGGCGGGCTGCTGCGCAGGCTCAGGTTGTCAGCGAGTCGATCGGCCGGACCACTCACACTCAGGAACACCTGCACCAGATTGAGCTGGTTCAAAGAGCTGAAGCCCTGGGTTTCCAGCTGGGTGACAGAGGTGGTGAACGGGGAAGCGCCGCCGGCGGAGTCGCTGTACACACCCGCTGCATTGAGGCTGTCGGACACGCGGGTGCGCAGGGTGATGTCGAGGAACGGCACCAGGCCCATGGAGGGGGTGAACACCGCCACGTTCGGCGAATCGGGATCGAGACTGAAGGTGGTGGTGAACAGGCCCAGGCGCCCCTGCTTGAGACGCACCACCCCGCGGGCCTGGATGCTGGGATCGAAGGGTCCATCGATCCGCAGACGCCCCTCCGTCTGGAAACTCGCCAGCCGCGGTACCCCCACACCGAGATCGGGGCCGAGGCTGAGGTTGAGGTTGTCGAAGCGCACCAGCGGCAGATTGGGAACCAGGGCGCGCAGCTGCTCGCTGGTCTCGCTCTCCACATCGGGGCCGTAGAGAACCAGGGGCTGCTGGAAGGTCCAGCGGCGCTCCGCCAGTTCCGCCACGCTGGTGCTGCCGGGCTGGGCCACCGCCTCCTCCTTGGCGAGGGTGCCGGGCTGGACGTTGATCGAGCCCTTGGAGAGCGCAAGGTCGCCACTGACACGCAGGCCCGCCAGGCTGCCGCCCACCTGCAGTTCACCGTTGGTGACGGCGTTGATGCGCGGAAAACGGAAGGGCAAGGCGTCCAGGCTGAGCAACAGCTGGGCGGGTTGGCCGTCGGCCGTGAGCTGGGGACTCACCAGGCCCAGGCTGCCGACGCCGCTGATCCGGCCCTTCGGGCCCACCGCAGCGCTGAACTCCTGCAGGATCAGCTTCTCGAAGTCGAACAGCATGGTGGCCTGCAGATCCTTGACGCTCTGCCCCACCAGATCGAGCTGACCGTTCTGCAGCCGCAGGAATCCGTTGGCGATCGGGCGCCGCAGGCTGCCGCGCACCAGCAGCTGCAGATCGGCTGTGCCCTGCTGCCAGTCCACAGCGGGCTGGGCCAGACGGCTGAGGAAGATCAGGCCGTCATCCCGGCTACTGAGGCGCAACTCCACCCCATCGTCGCCGGGATCCAGAGGCAGGCGTCCGGCCAGGTCGATGCCACTGTCGGCGCCGGCCGCCCGCAGCGCCAGATCCACCAGCATCGCCTCCCCTTCCAGGTTGACCTTGCCGCGCTCAAGGGTGATGTCGGTCTCGCCGAAACCCGCCCCATCCAGCGCCAGGTCCAGGTCGAGATGGCGCTGCTCGCCCAGCCGGTAGCGGCCGCGCACCGCCAGAGTGCCGCGCAGCTCCTCCGGCACCGGGGTGAGCAGGGCCACCAACGCCAGCGGGAGGCCATCCATCTCCAGGCTGCCGCTGCCCAGCCGCAGAGGCCCCTGAATGCGCGCCTGCAGGGGCTCGGCGCTGAGGGCCACATCCCGATCCTCGCCCGGCAACCACACGTGGCCCGTCAGATCGAGGTCCAGCCGCGAGTCAACCAGGCGAGGACCGCTGAGATCAGCATCGAAGTCAAAGCGGGCTGACAGCCGCTCCAGGCGTTCCGCGGCGGTGAGCGTCTCGAGCTGGCGACGCCGCTGCTGTGCCACCAGGGCATGGGCCCGATTCAGAGCGGCCAGCTGGTCATCGATGCTGCCGCCGAGGTTGTCGATCAACAGCGTGGCCAGATCAGCGGCCTGGCCTGGATCCCTGGCCTGGCCTCCGTTCCAGGCCGGCCAGGCGTCCAGCAACTGGCGCACCAGGCCATCCTCCAGACCCCTGCCGCTGAGGCGGGCCCGGTAGGCCCCCTGCCAGCGGCCGCTCCAGTCAAAGTCGAGCGCACCACCAGACTGGGGCTCCAGCTGGCCCCGGGCCTTGTAGCGGCGATCGCCATAGCGGCCCTCAAGCTGCAGGCGGTTGGCCACCACGCCCAGCACACTGGCCTGCTCCAGCTCCACCTGGCCCTGGAAGGCCAGGGGCTGCAGGCCGAGGTTGCCACGGCCGCTCAGCCGGCCCTCCAGGGGCTGGAAGCGGCCGATCGGGCCGAGGGCCAGCCTCAGGGCGGTGAGGGGCAGAGCATCCGCCTGCCAGCGATAGGAGCGCGGCGTTCCCGCCAGGCTGAGCCGGCCCTGCTGACGGTGCAGGTCGATCGCCACCGGCACCCAGCGGTTGTCGAGGCGTGCCTCCAGCAATCCCTCCGCACCCCTGGGCCGCAGCGCCAGGCGACCACCGCCGGCCGCCTGGCCAAACCAGTCGCCCTGCCAGTCCTCGGCCAGCTGCAGCGGCCCCACCTCCAGACGCTCCAGCAGCAGCCGGAAGTCCGGAGTGAGGCCGGAGAACGGTCCGCGGATCGAGCCCGCGGCCGTGAGCGTGCCGGCGAGGCTGGTGCCCACCAGGGGACTGAGGCGATCGAGGGGGTAGCGCTGCAGCTGGGCCTCCACGGCCAGATCTCCCAGGCGCACGCCAGCGGAGCCGCCAAGGGCCAGGGGCAACCTGCCGCGGCCGCTCAGGTGGCGGCTGCTGAGCTGATCCAGCAGCAGCA
>JBIIXY010000070.1:0-12262 GCA_044347105.1 Prochlorococcaceae cyanobacterium | reverse complement strand
GGGCCTGATCGCCACCGCAGAGGGCATGAAGGCTGCGGTACACCCGCAGCAACAGCAGCGCTAATTCCCCTTCCTTGGTGCTGGGATCCAGGCCTGAGCGGTCGATGCTGGTGCGGTGCTTGCCCACCACGGCGCTGAGCTCCTCGCGGCTGAGCCCCAGGACCTGGGCGGCACGGCCGCAGGCCTCGGCCACCAGCTGGGCATCGGTTTTTGCGAGCGGCTCCTGGGGGACCGGAGCCAGAGACGGAGACATCAGACCCCACCCTGCGCGAATGCACTCATTCTGGGGTGCAGACGTGCGATTGCGCAAGTTGCTCTGGGAGAAGGGCTCCGTCTTGTCCAGCGCCAGCTGAAGCGGCTGGAGGAGCAGGAGGCGCTGGTGAGTCGCTGCCTGGGCAACAAGCCCTTGGTGATGCATGGCATGCCTTGACCCTTACCCCGCTGCGGACCGAGCCGAACCGATGGGGCTTCAGGGGCCTTCTGAGACCTGGAGGAACAAGGCCACCAGGGCCGTGTTGATGTAATAGTTGCTCCGACCAGACTTGTGTTTCTCCAGGAACCCTTTCTCGACCAACTGCTCCAGGTAGTCGGCGGCGGTCTGCCGGGTCACGCGCAAGTCATCCCGGACGAATTGAATCCTGGTGTAGGGGTGGCGGAAGAGGTTGTTCAGCAGATCCTGGGAGTAGAGCTTCGGGAGATGGGTGCGCATGCGCCGCTTCACATCTGCCATCTGCTCCCGGATTCCCTCCACCAGCGCAAGGGTCGTCCTGGAGGTCTTCTCGACAGCCTCAAGCATGTAGAGCACCCAGGCCTCCCAGTCGCCCTCTTCTCGCACCGATTGAAGCAGCCGGTAGTACTCAGCATTGTGCCGGTTGATATGACGGCTGAGGTAGAGAATCGGGATATCAAGCAATCCTGTTCTGGTCAGGTATAGAACGTTCAGGATGCGCCCGATTCGACCGTTTCCGTCGGCAAAGGGATGGATGCTCTCGAACTGATGATGGATGAGCGCCATCTTGATCAGCGGATCGAGCCGGCAGATCTCATCATCATTGATGAACGCCTCCAGTGATGACATTGCGGTGATGATCTCGTTGCAGTCCTGTGGAGGCACGTAGATCACCTCCCCCGTCCTGTCGTTCATCAGGGCGGTGCCTGGCGTTGAGCGAAAACCATCGCTGCGTGCCTTCAGGAACCGGTACATGTCGATGAGCGTGGCGTTGCGAATCAACCCGCCCGTGTCCAGCAGTTGCGTCAGCCCGAGCTTGAGGGCGTCCCGGTAGCGGGCGACCTCCTTGGCCGCACCCGATTCCAGACCGTCTGGGAACAGGCCTAACTGGAACAACTCATCCTGGGTGGTGACGATGTTCTCGATTTCGGAACTGGCCTTGGCCTCCTGCAGGGCGAGGGTGTCGATCAGGATGCCTTGGTTGGGGATCGTGGCCGCCCGTCCCTTGAGCTCCGCCAAGGCGCGGTTGGCGGCGGCCAGAGCCCGCAGGACCGCCACTGTTTCCAGCTCTACGGAAGGAGGCAGCGGTTTCAGGAAGCCGCGGGATGCTGACACGTCGCTGGTCACCAGTTAAGAAAACGCCATTTTGCTGACGTGTTTTGACAATAGGTGGCTCCAACGGCCGCCTGGCCCGGGCGATCACCGGCCGGCTTCTCGCGCAGGGCTACTGCACGGCACTGGAGCGCTGCCAGCGCGGGGATCTGGATGTCACGGCATGGCTGAGCTGGTTCCTGGAGCAGCTCTCGGCTGCGGCGGCCAGCCATGGCGCCCTGGTGGATGCGATGCAGCGCAAGGCCATCAGCCTCACCAAGGTGAGCCGAGCCACAGCCTGGCGCGATCTGGCCCAGCTGGTAGGACTGCAAGCGATCGAACCGATCGGCGAGGGACGCAGCCGTGCCCATCCGCTTGTGATCTCCTCCACCCCACCTCCCGCGTCAGACTTGGAGGCACCACCGCCTCGCTGGCCTGGCCTCGACCGCCTTGGCACCACCCAGGCGTTCGGCGGGCTTGCTCTCGGCCTGATCGCGCTGTTTTCCTCCTATGACCACGTCACCCTCGTTTTCATCGCTGCCTCGGTGGCGACAGTGGTTGTCGTAGACGCAGTCTTCTCCGAAGGAGTTGCTCAACTGGCATCGCGATCCCGACTACGAGAGGCGGATGAGCGCCTTGAGGAGCGAAACCGACTGCAACTGAGCGAAGCGGTGGCGCTGCTGATGGATCAGCTCAGGGGGGCGCGCCAGGCCCGGTGAACGGATTGAGCAGCTCCACCCCAAAGCGGCTGAAGTCGGCCACGTTGCGCGTGACGACGGTGAGCCGATGGATCCTGGCGATGGCGGCGATCATCGCGTCCTCGTAGAGCGTGTCGGATTGGCGATGCATGAGCTGGGCCCAGCAGCGAAAGACCGCTCCATCCATGGAAAGAACGTTGAAGGTGACGCTCACCTGATCGAGCCACTCTTCGATCTCGGCCGCTTTGGCGGGATCCTGATCGCGGGTGAGCTCAATGCCGGCCTGGATTTCGCCAATGGTGACACTGGCGAGATGGAGATCGGCATCGTCCACGCTGTGGAGCCAGGCGAGCACAGCGCCATGGGGTTTCGGCCGGCGCAGCTCCGAAACCACGTTGGTGTCGAGCAGAAAGGCCACCGGCCTACAGGGGCTGAACCGTTCGCCTGCGGGCGTGCCCCCGGGGCGGCACCAGCCGTTCGCTCCGCGCCGCAGGTGCCAGCAGCAGCTCCTTGAGGCTGGGCCGCGCGGCGGCCTGGAGCCGGCGCCACTGCTCAATCGGCACCAGCACGGCGGCTTCGCGGCCGCGCCTGGTCACCACCTGGGGGCCTTCGCGTTGGGCGGTAGCGAGCAGCTCGCTGAAGCGCGCTTTGGCGTCCTGAACCGGCCAGACCGGCATCGACTCTCTCGGCTGACTAGTGCTCTGACCAGTTTAAAGGCAGCCGGCGGCTATGCCAGCAGCACGGCCTGACGGTGCCGGACGCGATCATCCTGGCCACAGCCCGCTGCGCCGAGCGCACCCTGGCCACCCGCAACAGCCGCGACTTCCCCCTGGAGCTGGGGGCGCATCGTGCATCCCTACCGGCTCTGAGCGCAGGCTTGGCCAGCGCGTCACAGCGTGCGAGCCGCCGCTAACCTGAACAGACATCCTGTACAGCAGCCATGGCGATCGAAACCACCTACACCGCAGCCCGCGACCAGCTCAAGGCCCTGATGGATCGCGTGGTGGCCGACCGCGAGGTGGTGATGGTGCGCCGCCGGCAGGGAGGCGACGTGGCTCTGGTGGCGGCCGATGAGCTGGAGGGGCTGCTGGAAACGGCGCACCTGCTGCGTTCCCCCCGCAATGCCGCACGCCTGCTCTCGGCCCTGGAGCGGGCCCGCTCTGAGGAGCTGCCCGCCCTTCGCCTTGAGGATCTGGAAGCCCGGCTGGAGGCATGAGTGCTCAACGAGAGGCGGTGTGTCATCCGGAGTTTCTGGACGACCTGCAGCACTGGGTCGCTACCGATCGGCGCACGGCCAAACGACTGCTGGAGTTGATGCGTGCGGTGCTGCGGGATCCGTTTCAGGGCATCGGCAAGCCGGAACCCTTGAAGTACCTGGGCCCAGGGGTTTGGTCCCGCCGGATCACCCAGGAGCACCGCTGTGTGTATCTCGTGAAGGCGGATCGGGTGGAGTTTCTGCAGGGGCGCTACCACTACTGAGCCTTACCCACTGGGGTCGCCGAACCGGCTGCATGGGCAGTCCATGAGGGGATGCCAGAGGAGGCGTGCCTGGTGTTCTGGATGCGAGCGGTGCTGCTCATGAAGCGATTGTGCGCCGCTAATCGCTTCATTCGATGAAGCGATTAGCGGCGCACCGATGGCCTCATCCTGGATCTGGCCGCAGACGGACTGGCCCCAGTTCCGCTGGGACAGCGCCGTTGTCGCCCCCCTGGTGCTGGAGGCCCGCGCTGCACGCCAGGCGCTGCTGAGCAGCCTTGAGGCGCTCGAGCCCCCGCTCGATCGCGAGGCGATCTCCGCCTTGCTGGGCCGCGAGAGCCTGGGCACGGCCGCCATCGAAGGGGAGCTGCTGGATCCCGGCCAGGTGCGCTCCTCGATTGCACGCCGGCTGCAGCTTCCCCTGGCCGACGGGCAGCCGGTCGCCAGCGCCCAGGTGGAGGGCCTGCTGGATGTGCTGCTGGAGGCCACCAACGCATTGGAGGCGCCCCTCACCCTGGCCACGCTGCACCATTGGCACCGGCGCCTGTTCGCCGCCGGCCCCGATGGCCTCCGCGCGATCCGGATCGGTGCGCTGCGCGATCAGGCCCCGATGCAGGTGCTCTCCGGCGCCATCGGCCGTGAGCGCCTGCACTTCGAGGCACCGCCCCGCGCCCAGCTGGAACAGCAGCTGGCGGACTTCCTGGCCTGGATCGCCTCCCCGCCAGCGCAGCTGGATGGGCTGGTTCGCGCGGGCCTGGCCCACCTTTGGTTTCTCACCCTCCACCCCTACGAAGACGGCAACGGCCGTCTGGCCCGGGCGATCACCGACCGGCTGCTCGCGCAGGACTCCCGGGCCGAGGTGCAACAGGAGTTGGCAGGGCGCGCCCTGGGCATCTCCGCCCAGATCCTGCGGGAGCGAGAGGGGTACACCACGGCACTGGAGCGCTGCCAGCGGGGGGATCTGGATGTGACGGGCTGGCTGAGCTGGTTTGTGCAGCAACTCACGGCGGCGGCGGCCAGCCATGGCGCCGTGATCGATGCGGTGCGGCGCCAGGCGGCCTTCTGGTGGAGCCACCGCCGCAGCGGCTTCAACAGCCGGCAGCAGAAACTGCTGAATCGGATGCTGGATGCCGAACCGGAGGGTTTCACAGGCGGCATGACCCTGCGCAAGGCCATCAGCCTCACCAAGGTGAGCCGCGCCACAGCCTGGCGCGATCTGGCCCAGCTGGTGGACCACCAGGCGATCGAACCGATTGGCGAGGGTCGCAGCCGCGCTTACCGCATCCGCTGGCACTGGTGAACCAGGCGTGCCATCCGCTTGTGACCTCGCGGCCTGTCACCCCCAAACGGAGTGCCTTGACCCATAATAGGGGTGACTTAACCCCGTTAGGGGGTGGAGAGCTCGTGAACCCAGTGCTGGAAGCTCTCTTCGGGAACCGCACAGCCGCCTGCGTGCTGTTGTTTCTGCAGTGCTACGGCGAGGGGCATGCACAACGCATTGCCAAAACCTTCGGCTTTGGCCTGAACATGACGCAGCGCCAGTTGAAGCGTCTTGAGGAGCAAGGGGTGCTGGTGAGCCGGCGCCTGGGCAACATGCGCCTGTTCAGCTTCAATGAGCGCAACCCCACTGTTCGCAATCTCCGCAAGCTCCTGGAGGTGGAGCTGGCCGCCCTACCGGAGGACGATCAACAGCAATTCTTCCGCCAAAGACAGCGCCCCAGGCAGAGCACCAAGCCACTCGTCATGCATGGCTGAAATCACGGGCGAGACATCGCTTCAGGAGCTTGCCGCGATCATCAGCCAGGCGCTGGAAGCTCATGGGATTGTGGCCACACTTTCTGGTGGAGCCGCGGTCTCGATTTTGTGAGCTCAGCAGCAACATCCAAGCTGGCAAAAGCACTGTGTCTTGGCATGCTCGATTTCAATGTGTGCAGAGATGGTGATCTCGGCTTTTGCGGAACATGGACTCCTGAGCATCATCGACTCTGATCTGGTTGCAGATGGAGCAACTTCGGCCGGGCTGAAGCTCACACGCGTGGGCAGGAGGCCGTCGCGTGTGTGAAGGATGCGACCCGCCTAGCATGAGCAGATATCTGCGGCGAGCTCTCCAACCTGCGTCGATTCGGCTCTGGACAGGCAGATGGCACTGAAGGCGCTGCGGGAGGGCCAGGTGCTGGTTGACGCCGGCTGAGGATGCCCGCCTGGGAACGGCACCTGGGCAGCCTGAGGGGAAGACTGGTGAACAGAACCGTCCGGCTCACCAGCCCTGGTCGCTGCTCAGTTCGGAGGCATCGGTCGCCATCCCCTCGAGGATCGACTCACGCATGCCCGGGATCGAGACCAGATCCAGGGTTGCCTGGATGGCGCGCCCACGGAACTGTCATGACATTGTCTGGCAGGCAGGGCTAAGGTGGCAAAAGACGGAGCCGTGATGACGCCATCCCCATTGAGAAGCGAGAAGCTCGACCTGCGGCTGACGCCAGATGCCAAGCAGACCCTGCAGCGGGCAGCCGCGGCGGCCCAGCGCAGCGTGAGCGAGTTTGTGTTGGAGAGCGCCCTGGCCAATGCGGCTGAGACCCTGGCCGATCGGCAGAGCTTCCAGCTCAATCGGGAGCAGTGGGAGGCCTTCGTGGCTGCCCTGGATGCTCCACCCCAGCGGCATCCGCGGCTGGCGCGGTTGTTGCAGGAGCCCAGCGTGCTGGAGGGGACAGCTGCTGGCGGCGCCGAGTGAGCCGCTACCAAATCGAGCCGCTTCAGGCCAGCCATGCCGTGGAGGCCTTTGATTGTGGTGAGGATCCTCTGAACCGCTTCCTCGTCCGCTTCGCTCTGGCGAACCAGCGCGCGAGGGCCAGCCGCACCTACGTGGCGCTGGATGGCGACGTTGTCGTTGGCTTCCATACCCTGGTGGTGGGTGAGGTGAGCCCGGAGCAGGCACCCGAGCGGATCCGCAAGGGGTTGGCGCGGCATCCGATTCCGCTGATGGTGCTGGCCCGGCTGGCCGTGGCGGTTGAGCACCAGGGAAGGGGCCTGGGCGCCGCCCTGCTGAAGGACGCGATCGGTCGGACGCTGGCGGCGTCCGCGATCGCCGGCATCCGCGCCTTGGCGGTGCATGCCAACGATGAACGCGCCCGAGGCTTCTACGAGCACTTCGGCTTCCGGCCCTCGCCCAGTGACCCGCTGCACCTCTTCGTGCTGCTCAAGGATCTGCAGGGCGTCGCCGGCGGTTAAGGAGTTGGCAAGCAGGAGGCCTAAACGGTGGCACTGGTGAACCAGGCGTACCCATCAGCTTCCTCGCCCTGTTGTCTTCCCATGTCCCCATCACCATCTCTGTGGGCTTGTCTGGGTTTTCCCCTTAGACGACCTTGGCTGGTGCGACCCGCCTAGCCTGCGCTGATGCCAACCAGCAGCTCTCCAACCTGCGTCGATCCAGCGGCGGTGGCAGCGGTGCTGGCCGGTGTGGATCCGGCACCCCTGCGGGTGGTGTTGTTCGGCTCCAGGGCACGGGGCGACGCCAGGCCCGATTCGGATCTGGATCTGCTGGTGGTGATGCCCCAGGCAAGGTTGACCCCTCTGGACAGGCAGGTGGCATTGAAGGCGCTGCGGTCTGCCCTGCGGCCCCTGCGGCTCCCCGTGGGGGTGGACCTGGTGGTGGTGGGACAGGAGGACGCCCGCAGACTGGCTGGTTCCCGCTGGCACGTGGTGGCCAGGGCTCTGCGGGAGGGCCAGGTGCTGCTGGCCCTGGATGACTTCGCCGTGCTGGCCCGCGTTGACGCAGATCCCACGCCATTGCCAGCCGATCGCGCGCGACTGTTGGATCTCCTGGATGCACTCCATCAGGAGCTGAGAAGGCGCGTCGGTTGAGAGGCGAGTCCAAGGAGCTGAAGGCACTCAACTCCATGCTCGTAGACGAAGTCTCCTCAGAATCAGTTGCTTTGTTGCGCAGACCCAATTCCTGCTCCTCGACACCCCCCGAAACCGACTGCACCTGAGCGAAGCGGTGGCGCAGCTGATGGAGCAACTGCGGCCGGGCAGAGATTCCCAACCTCCGCAACCTCAGCCCCCTGGCATCCAGTTCACGCAAGGAAGCTGGCATCTCCTACACCCATGTGCTCAACCGCGGCTCACTGGGGGTACGCAGCCCCGCAGACTTTGTGTAGCAGATCAAACAGTTAGTTCTCGGGTCCGCGAACACCCCCTAAGATTGAGTCACTGTGGTGACCCACCCAGTGCTGGCGGTCAATTCAACCGAATCTTCGCACCATTCCGGTGGTGGTTTTCGGACGGCAACGCCGCTTAGGCCGTGGTTCTCGGAACCTGCCAATAAAGAGTTGGGCAAATCGGCATACCTGAAGGAGGTTGACATCAGCTCACCTCCAGCCACGGGTAAATTGGTTCCGAGCGATAACCGCTTCTTCACCGTGAGCGCGATCTTCATCAGCTACACCGGCCGGGATGCAGAGGGCGACGCCTGGGCTGATCGGCTGTCGGCCTGGTTCAGCGAGTGGAACTACGGCTACTTCCGCGATAAAGACCACAGCCATGGTGTGAAGGCTGGTGATGATTGGCGCGCAGCGCTGTATGCCGAGCTAGACGATGCCACCGCCATGGTGTGCCTGTGCAGCCAGCAGTACGACAGCTCACCTTGGTGCGTGGGTGAAGTGGCGATTGCGGTGGAGAAGGGCAAAACCGTGATCCCGATCAAGCTGGCGAACACAGCCGATGAGCTGAAGCAGGAACCGTTACCGCTGTTGTTGCAGACCAGGCAGGCGATCCAGGTGGCTGGGGCGAAAGCCCCGAGCCCGGAGCAGCTGGCGGAGGTGAAGCAGCGGTTGCAGGCCACCCTGCGTGAGAAGCTGAACTGGCGGGATCTGCAGCACTGGGACCGGAGCCTGCCCCCCTATCCAGGCCTGCCGGCGTTTGAGGAACAGCAGGCGCCGGTGTTCTTTGGGCGCGACAAGACGATCGAGGCGGTGGTGGAGCGGCTGGAGGCCTTGGCCTTGCGGCCCGGGGCATTTTTGTTGCTTCTGGGGGCGTCGGGCTACGGCAAGTCATCGCTGGTACGGGCAGGTGTGGCGCCGCGGTTGAGGGGAGCCGGTTCAGGGGGTTGGACGGTGCTGCCGCCGTTCACGCCGGGTGATGCGCCGTTCCAGGAACTGGAGGAGGCGGTGGCGGCCGATGGTGGGGTCTTTGACCCCTCCGACCCCCTCGGCAGCCTGCAGGCGCTGCAGCGCAGGAACAAAAAGCCAGTGCTGCTGGTGATCGACCAGTTCGAGGAGCTGCTCACGGCTGGCCAAACGGAAGAAGGGGCAGAGGTAAGAGACACGGCGGATCCAGGAGAGCTGTTTCAGGCTTTTCTGCTGAAGCTGCTGCGTGCCCGCAAGCCAGGGCTGATTGTGCTGGCCACCATGCGCACGGATTTTCTGGCGCCGCTGCAGAGCCGATGGCCGGCGCTCACAGCCATGGCCAGCACCACCACGCTGGAACCGATCCAACCCGAGGATTTCGGTGTGCTGATCACCGGCCCGGCAAAGCGCGCCAGTCTCACCCTGGAGGCTGGATTGGAAACGAGGTTGGTGAAGGAGAGCGGCGGGCGCGATGCCTTGCCGCTACTGGCGTTCGTGCTGGAGAAGTTGTGGAAGGAGCGGAACGATCAGCGTCTGACGCTGAAGGCCTACCAGGCCCTGGGCGGTGTGGAGGGAGCCGTGAGTACCCGGGCCAAGGAGTGCTGGAATCCGCAGACCAGCAGCGAGCAGGTTCGCGAGGCACTGCGAGAGGCGTTTCTTGATCATTTGGTGAGCATTGGCACCGATGGCCTGGAGGGCAAACGGCCGGCGCCTCTGGACGCCCTGCCAATCGCTAGCCGGGAAATAGTGCGGCGCATGGTTAACGACCGCCTGCTGGTGTTGAACGATGGCATCGTGGAGATTGCCCACGAGGCGCTGCTGCGCACTTGGGAGCCATTAGTGAATTGGATCAAGGAGGGTAAGGAAGAGCTGCTGCAACGTAATCGGGTACTTCAGCTATCAAGAGATCTCAACGTAGACCGGCCGCTGCCAAACCGCCTCGGCGCATTGCAGGCCCTGCTCGTCCAAGCACAGGCCAACCCGCAGGTTCTCACGAAGATCAGGAAAGTGCTTGAAGATCTCCTTGATGACGGCAGTCGATGCCACGAAGAATATTTCTTGGCTGTGGAAATTCTTGAGCTTGTAGGGGATTTTACGAGCGCCGAGGCTTTGGGCGTATTTTTGCAGCGCATCAACATTAATGAGCCACTGGTGCATACAGATGCGGGACGTTTGCTTCAAGATATGTGCAATGCCGCTAAGGCAATGCAAGCTTGCCTGCGGCGAGATCCTCCTGTTAGCCCCGAAGATACTCGGTGGCTTTTGATCCCCTCCTCCAAGGTAAGTGTCGATAAGCAGGATGTTAGTATCACTACTGATCTTGTAAGGCTGCGGTTGTGGGCTACTCCACGGCTCCATGGCCAAGGGGTCTGGTTTCAATCCTTGGGGGATGGGATCTCCCTCACGATGGTGAACGTTCCTCCAGGCTCATTTGAGATGGGTTCACCTTATGGTGAAATCGGTCGACAAGATATTGAAAAGCAAGGGCAAAAGACTGAACTAGAGGAATTCGCAATTGGACAGATGCCGATTACCCAGGCACAATGGCGAGCTGTGGCAAGCTGGGAACCTTGTGATTCAAGTATAGCGCAACTAGATATGATCGATCATTCGCGCTTCAAGGGCGATGATTTGCCAATAGATGGAGTCTCAAGGATAAATGCACTGGAATTCTGTGTTCGCCTATGTAGGCGAACCGGCCTGGTTTTTACACTGCCGAGCCAGGCTCAGTGGGAATATGCCTGCCGTGCTGGCACCCGTACAGCATTCCATTGCGGTGACACTATCACTTCGGAGCTGGCAAATTTTGACGGAACCAACGCTTACGCTTCTGGCCCTTCTGGTTACTGGAGGGCAAAGACGATTAGGGTTGGCAGTTTTCCTTCAAACGACTGGGGGATATGTGATATGCATGGCAACGTGAGAGAAATTTGTCGGGACACCTGGGAGTACGACGGCAATGCTGATGAAGATAAAACCGGAATTTCAAGTTGGCGACTAAGAAGGCCAAAAATGGTCTGGGATCCAATACTGCGAGGCGGCTCTTGGTATACCAACCCCAAGTTATGTCGCTCTGCCTCCCGCCACAGATTCATTGACAGCAGCCGCGGGGATATTGGATTCCGAGTTGTATGCATGAAACAAGAGCCTGAAGATTTTTCCCTAGAACGTGAAATACAGAAAGTGATTGACATGAATGATTACATTAAGCGCACTAGCGAGATTGCGGTGCTAGTAACGCAGCGAGAATCAAGATGATCCGGATTGATCTCTCTCAAGAAGATAAAGTCTTTAAGGTCGTCTTTTGGCACACAGGAAAATCTGGATAACCGGGGCTCAGCTTCTTATCAAATCACGGATCTAGGCTGCTTGTGTCTGTTAGAGAACGACCCGCGCCACATGACTTTCCAAGCCCAAAGAATTGGCATGCATCAATTACTGCTTTTATGCCTTAAGTATTGCCCAACAACATCATGCACCCGACCCGAGGCCATGAGGTTCGGTTTTTTTTAGCGTGAGTAACTGCGGGCGGGTGATGATGAGCGTTACTCCTCAAAGAACTCCCAAGCAACACGATAATCCTCAACTCTGTTGCACAACGTCCACGGCGCCTCATAGGTAATCGTCCGCTCCACCGGCCCCCCAGGCAGCGTGTCATCCAGGATCGTGCGGCTGACGGTGCCGGATTTCATACCCTGGATATCCTCCCAACCGGTGGTCTTGTTGGCACCACGGCCTGAACCCTTGCGTGGGAAGCCAACGCCGGTGAGGCCCTTGCTAGCGGTGAAGACGATGCGGCCGTTCTGGTCGTACCAGGTGTCGCGTTCGTATTGCTGCATCACCGGGAACTGCACGCGGTAGATGGTGATCAGTTCATCGAGGGTGAGCCCCAGGGCCTGGGCCACCAGAACATCGATCTCCACCAGGGCCTGGCGACGGGCGTAATCGGTGCGCAGGGCGCAGTCGCGCTGCCAGGTGGGGGTGAGGGTGCTGAAGAAACTGTTGGGCAGGCGGGGATCGTCTTTGGCCCAGCGTTGCTGGCGGAAGCTGTCATCCCAGCACTCGGTCCAGAGATCGGCATAGTGGGTGGTGAGGCAGTTGAGGGCGAGGATTCGTAGGGTTGGATCTAGTGGTAGATCGAGCAATGGCAAGACTCTTGCCGTTGACTCATAAAAGTCGCCCTTACCTGTTGACTTGATGAAGAAGTCAAAAGGTATCGAGCTGCTACAAGCCGCAAGAGACAGTAGTTCTTTCTCTCGAGACAGGAAGTACGTGATAGCAGTATTGATATGCGCTGAGGAAGCTGGCTGAAGGGCCGTTATTAGTGTCCTTTCTCCTGCCTGGCTCAACATCCGCCTGCCCGTCAGGCCATAGATCTCCGTCACCGGCTTCTTCTCCCCCCACGGCACTCGTGGAGTGCGAGC
>JBIIXY010000162.1:0-3864 GCA_044347105.1 Prochlorococcaceae cyanobacterium | reverse complement strand
TTCGAGCTGGCCCAGAGGGCCCTGCAGGCCGGCAAGCACCTGCTGCTGGAGAAGCCGGTGTGCCTGGAGGCCTCCCAGGCCGAGAGCCTGCAGCGACTCGCCCTGGAGCGGCGCCTCACGGTGGCGGTCGACTTCGAGTACCGCGCCGTGCCTCTGTTTCAACAACTGCAGCAGCTGCTGGCCGAGGGCCAGCTCGGCGAGCTGGTGCTGGTGAAGCTCGACTGGCTGATGGGCAGCCGGGCCGACCCCAACCGGCCCTGGAGCTGGTATTCCCAGGCCGCTGCCGGCGGCGGTGTGCTGGGAGCCCTTGGCACCCACGCCTTCGACCTGCTGCACTGGCTGGTGGGACCCACCCGCCGGCTGAACGCCCTGCTGAGCACGGCCATCGGCCAGCGCCCCCAGCCCGACGGCCAGGGCATGGCGGCGGTGGACGCCGAGGACATCGCCCTGATCCAGCTGGAGCTGGAGCCCAGCAACGGCCCATCGGTGCCAGCCCAGCTCAACCTGGCCTCGGTGACCCGGCGCGGCCGGGGCTGCTGGCTGGAGATCTATGGCCGCGACGGCACGGCGGTGCTGGGATCGGACAACCAGGCCGACTACGTGCACGGCTTCAACCTGTGGCTCTCGCGCAACGGTGAACCCCTGCGCCGCCAGGAACCTGATCCACGCTGGGCATTCGCCCGCACCTGGGAGGACGGCCGCATCGCCCCGGTGGAGCGGCTGCATGGCTGGTGGAGCCAGGCGATCCGCGAGCAGCGGCCGATGGTGCCAGGTCTCACGGAGGGGGTGGCCAGCCAGCGCTGCTGCGACCAGGCCCGCGGCCAGGCGTGATCAACCTGATCAGCGCAGCGACCTCGCCCACCGATACGGATTTCTGGTATCAGAGCTCACCCTTTTTATTGGTAGCAACCGCTACGGTTTAAACCCGTTGACCACCGGGCTCCGGTCCGCGTGGCGGAAGTAGGGGCTGGCGGACCGTTCCGACCAACCCGAAGCAACGCGCCATCCACCCTCCCGCGCCAGCCGGCCGGGACCTTCACGGAGGCCCTTCCATGTCCATCACCACCGCCAGACAGCTGGCCCGCCAGGCCGAACAGGCCCGCCGTGCCGCCAAGCAGAACGGTTACACCGTTCAATCCCTGCGCAAGCAGCGGCTGATCGACTGAGCGCCCCTCGGCGCTCATCCCCATTGATCCAGCCGGGTGATCGTTCCCGTTCGTTGCAGTTCACCCCGTGGCAGCCCGGCTGTCACGGGGTTTTTCCTGCGCCCCGGACAGACCGGGCCAGGCTGAGATCCGAACGGCATCACCTAGACTCGCCGCCAGTTCAACCTTCTGATCAGAGAGGTTTTCACCCATGGCGCTCGTTCCCCTCCGGCTGCTGCTCGACCATGCCGCTGAGAACGGCTATGGCATCCCTGCCTTCAACGTGAACAACCTGGAGCAGGTGCAGTCGATCATGGAGGCGGCCTACGAGACCGATTCCCCGGTGATCCTGCAGGCCTCCCGCGGCGCCCGCCAGTACGCCGGTGAGAACTTCCTGCGCCACCTGATCCTGGCCGCCGTGGAAACCTATCCCGACATCCCGGTGGTGATGCACCAGGACCACGGCAACAGCCCCGCCACCTGCTTCGGCGCCGCCGCCAATGGCTTCACCTCGGTGATGATGGATGGCTCGCTGATGGCCGACGCCAAGACCCCCGCCAGCTACGAGTACAACGTGGCGGTCACCAAGGAAGTGGTGGATGTGGCCCACGCCATCGGCGTGAGCGTGGAGGGTGAGCTGGGCTGCCTCGGCTCCCTGGAAACCGGCATGGGTGAGGCTGAGGACGGCCACGGTTTCGAGGGCAAGCTCGACCACAGCCAGCTGCTCACCGACCCCGCCGAGGCTGCCGACTTCGTGGCCAAAACCAAGGTGGATGCGCTGGCGATCGCCATCGGCACCAGCCACGGCGCCTACAAGTTCACCCGCAAGCCCACCGGGGAAGTACTGGCCATCAGCCGCATCGCCGAGATCCACAAGGCCATCCCCAACACCCACCTGGTGATGCACGGCTCCTCCTCGGTGCCCCAGGAGTGGCTGGACATGATCAACAAGTACGGCGGCGCCATCCCCGAGACCTACGGCGTGCCCGTGGAGGAGATCCAGGAAGGCATCCGCAACGGCGTGCGCAAGGTGAACATCGACACCGACAACCGCCTGGCCTTCACCGCCGCTGTGCGTGAGGCCGCCGCCAAGGACCCTGCCAACTTCGACCCCCGCCACTTCAACAAGCCGGCCCGCCAGTACATGAAGCAGGTGTGCCTGGATCGCTACCAGCAGTTCTGGTGCGCCGGCAACGCCAGCAAGATCAAGCAGCGCGACATCAACTATTACGCCGGCCTCTACGCCAAGGGCGAGCTCGACCCCAAGACCGCCGTGGCGGCCTGATCACCTCCAGCCATGATTCCAAGGGGCCCTCTGGGGCCCTTTTTTGATGTTTGCCCTCAATTGGCGGCGAGAGAGCGCTGCGGATCCAGAAGGGCCTCGATCGCTTCGGCCAGGGTGGGCTCCATGGCAATGCGGGTGCCATCGCTCACCACCACGCGGATCAGGGTGGGCAGGCCGCCCTTCTGGGCCTTGAGATACACAGGCTCCACGTACAGCAGGGCCTTGCCCACCGGCACCACCAGCAGATTGCCGCGGATCACCTCCGAGCCGGAGCGGTTCCAGAGCCCGAACTGCTGGCTGATCTTCGGGTTCTGGCTGATCAGAGCGGTGATCTGTTCAGGACCGAGAATCGGGGTCTGGCTGGGGAAGCGCAGCAGTTCCAGCTCGCCGTAATGGGGATCGTCGCTGCGGGCCGCCAGCCAGGCCACCAGATTCGGACGGGCCAGGGGGGTGAGGGGCTGCAGCAGCAGAAACTCAGGAGGCTGGTCGGGCGAGAGCTGGGCACTGATGTGATAGGGCTCCATCGGCACTAGTTCGGAGCCGTAGATCTCCTTGGGGATCTGCCACACGTCGTCGCCGCTGTAGAACACGGAGGGATCGGTCACGTGGTACCTGAGCAGCTGGGCGGTCTGCAGGGCGAACTGGGGCAGCGGGTAGCGGATGTGGGCCTGCAAGCCGGCGGGCATCTGCTCGAGCGGGGCAAACAGTTCCGGGAAAAGCCGCTGCCAGGCCGTGATCAGGGGGTCGGCCTGCTCCGCCACATACAGCGCAACCCGGCCTTCGTAGGCATCCACCACCGCCTTCACTGAATTGCGCAGGTAGCGGATGTCCGGACGGCCTGGAATGGCTTCGCTGTAGGGATAGCTGCGGCTTGTGGTGAAGCCGTCGACGATCCAGAACTGGTGCTGGCCCGGCCGGAAGGGACCGGTGGCCTGATCCAGGCGCACCGACACCAGGTAGGGCTCAGCCTCAAAGGACACGAACGGCACGAGCCGTCGCAGACGCTGGCGCACCTCCCGGCGCAGCAGCAGGCGCGTGTCGCGGGTCAGGGAACCCTCCACCAGCAGTCTGGGCTCGCCGAGGTAAACCGCTGCGGCGAAACGGGCAAGGGTGTTGGGCACCGGCACACCCGAGTTGCCTCGGTAGTGGGTGTAGACGTTGACGTCACCCTCCGGATAGTTGAACTCCCGCACCTGGGTCGGGACCAGGGCATAGGGGAGGGCCAGCGTGCCGTAGTAGAGGCTCGGTCGACCGATGGGAATGGCGGCTTTCACCTCCTGAGGGCTGATCCCCAGTTCCACACTGCCGCTGATCCGGCTCTTGGAGCCCAAGTCACTGATGAAGTACTCGGGCAAGCCATCCGGGCTGCTGGTGTTCACCGGAGACACCGTGAACCCCTGGCCATGGGTGAACACCAGATGGCGGTTGAGCCAG
>JBIIXY010000163.1:0-3864 GCA_044347105.1 Prochlorococcaceae cyanobacterium | reverse complement strand
CCGGCGTGGGCGGGCGGTTGCCACGGCTCCAGCACCAGCAGCTCCACCGCTCCCCCCGTCGGGCGCCTCGCCTCCAGCCGCGCCCGCAGCACCCGCGTGTCGTTCACCACCAGCAGATCGCCCGGCAGCAGCTCCTGCTGCAGATCCCACACCGACAGGTGGCGGGCATGGGGCGGCTCTCCCTTGCAGGGCGGGTCCACCACCAGCAACCGGGCGCTGTGGCGGGGCTCCACCGGCCGCTGGGCGATGCGCGCCTCGGGCAGGGCAAAGTCGTAACTCGACAGCCTCAGATCCGCCGAACCTGGGGCGGGCACCAACTCAGAGGGCAAGGCTCTCGGGGTTGGTCTCGATCAGCTGGGCCAGATCCTTGAGGAAGGCGGCGGCGTGGGCACCGTAGATGGTGCGGTGGTCGCAGGTGAGGTTCACCTGCATCTGGTTGGCCACCCGGATCGCGCCGTCCTTGCCGGCCACCACCGTGGGCCGCGAGGCCGCCACCGCCAGGATCGCGCCGGTGCCAGGCGGCAGGATCGCGTCGAAGCGATCCACCCCGAACATGCCCAGGTTGGAGAGGGTGAAGGTGCCGGTGCTGTACTCCTCCGGCTGCAGCTGCTTGCTGCGGGCCCGGGCCACCAGATCGGCCCAGGTGCGGGCCATGGCATAGATATCGGTCTTGTCGGCGTTGGCCAGCACCGGCGTGATCAGGCCGCCATCCTCCATCGCCACCGCCACCGCCACATTCACAGTGGCGGGGTAAGCCATCGCCGAGCCGTCGGCGCTGGTGGCGGCATTCACCTGCGGATGGCGGGCCAGGGTCACAGCCACGGCCTTGGCCAGCAGGGCGGTCATGGTCACGCCCTTGCTCTTCACCTGCTTGTAGAAGGCGTCGAGCCTGGTGGTGGTGATCGTGTAGCCCACCCGGAAGCAGGGCACCGCCAGGCTGGCCACCATGTTGCGGTTCACCGCGTTCTGCAGCGTGTTGAAGCTCACCGCCTCACCCGGTCGCCCGAAGGCGTCACCGGCCGGGGCTGGCACGGCGGCACCATTGCCTCCGCCACTGGCTGCCCCAGCAGCCGCTGGCGCGACGGCGGGACCGCTGCCCTCGGCCACCCGGGGCACCGTGATCGGCTGTCCGGTGGCGGCCAGCACGTCCTCGACCTGGATGCGGCCGTGGGGCCCGCTGCCGCGCAGGGCACCCAGATCCACCCCCAGCTGGGAGGCCAGCTTCTTTGCCCGGGGCGAGGCCACCACCCGGCCGCTGGCCGTTGATGCGGGAGCGGCAATAGCTACCGGCGCGGCAACAGCCTTCGGCGCGGCAACAGCCATCGGCGCAGGGGCTGGGGCCCCCACCGGCGCGGGAGCTGCGGGGGCAGGAGCGGGAGCTGGGGCCGGAGCTGCGGGAGCGGCCGGGGCCTTGGCGGCGGCCTCGGCGATCTCGGCCTCGCTCTCCACGATCAGACCGATCGTTTCGCCCACCGGGGCGGTGCCGCCGGCGGGCATCAGCACAGCCGCCAGGAAGCCCTCCTGGAAGGCCTCCACATCCATGTCGGCCTTGTCGCTCTCCACCACCAGGACCGATTCACCGCGCTCGACGCGGTCGCCGGGCTGCTTGAGCCACTCCACGATTTTGCCCTCCGTCATGGTGGAGGAGAGGGCGGGCATGAAGATTTCGTGGGTGGCCAACGGGTGCGCCGCAGCAGTGGTGCGGATTTTACGAGGCGTGCCGCAGCTGGTCTGTTCGCGCGCTCAGAGGGAGCCCTCGATCGCCTCGATCACCCCGTCGCGCACCAGCACCGCGGCCTGCAGCTTCTCCACCAGGTTGTCGCCCACGCGCACCTCCACCACGCTCTCCAGCTGGCCCTGCTCCACGATCTGCTCCATCTCCAGCTCGCGCACCTGGCACTGCTGATCGAGCATCTGCCGGCGCTGCTGCTCGATCTCGGCGCGCTTAGCGCCCACCTGCTGCTGCACCGAAGCCACCTGCTCCTGCACCCGGGGGTCGAGGGGGTTGGCGCTCTGGCGGCGGATCTCATCGATCACCTGCTGCCCCTCCTGCTCCAGCTGCGACAGCTGGGCGTCGGCGTTGCTCACCGCGTTGCTCAGTTCGCGTTCGGCGTCCTCCTTCCAGCGCGGCGTCACCACAGCCCGCACGGTGATCTGGCGCTTGATCTGCAGGGTGCCGTCGGCCATGGGTCGGAAAGATCAGCGCTCAGCGTGTCAGCCACCACGCTCCTGGTCAACCGGGCCCTGTCAGGGTGTGGCCAGCCGCGCCCGCCCCGATGGCCCCCGCGCCCGCTCCAGCCGCCCTCAGCCCGGCCGACCTGCTGGCCGATCTGCGCCACCACCGCGGCCACCCCAGCGACCTGCTGCTGGTGCAGGACCTCGACGGCGTGTGCATGGAGCTGGTGCGCGACCCGCTGCAGCGGCGCATGGACCCCCGCTATGTGCATCACGCCCGCCGCCTGGACGGCCGCTTCGCCGTGCTCACCAACGGCGAACACGCCGGCTACCGGGGTGTGAACCGCCTGGTGGACCAGGCCCTGGCCGGCCAGGCCGATCCCGCTCGCGAGGGGCTCTACCTGCCGGGGCTGGCCGCCGGCGGGGTGCAGCTGCAGAACCGCTACGGCGCCGTGGCCACCCCGGGGGTGAGCGAGGCCGAACGGGCCTTTCTCCTGAGCCTGCCCGCCCGCATGGCCGCGGAGCTGGGCACCTGGCTGCCGCGGCTGCTGCCCGGCCTGCGGGGCCCGGAGCTGGCGCGCCAGCTGCGCCTGGCCGTGCTCGACAACCCCCTCTCGCCCACGGTGAACCTCAACGGCCTGTTCGCCTGGATCGCGGCTGGCGGGCCCGACCACGGCCTGGCCCGAGCCCTGCAGGAGCAGCTGCTGGAGCAGATGCAGGGCCTGCTGGAGGAGGCCGCACAGGCGGGCCTGGCAGACAGCTTCTACCTGCACATCGCCCCCAGCCTGCTCGACGGCGACGGCCAGGAGCAGCCGGTGTGGGCCGGCGCCGGCGGCCTGGGCACCACCGATGTGCAGTTCATGCTGCGCGGCGCCATCAAGGAGGCGGGGCTGCTGGTGCTGATCAACGAGCACATCGCCCGCCACCACGGCCAGCACCCCCTCGGCGCCGACTTCCACGTGCGCAACGCCCCCCGCGAGCTGAGCGCCCTGCAGAAGCTGGCCAGCAGCCGCATCCCGGCGGCTCTGATGCCCCGGCTGGTGGGCGTGGCCGACACGATCACCTCCCGCCCGGGCCCCACGCCCGGCAGCTGGCAGCGGGGCGGCAGCGACCGCGGCTTCCTCACCCTGCTGCAGCAACTCGGCCAGGCCTTCGACCGCCCCAACCGGGTGGTGCTGGTGGACAGCAGCGGCGGCGAGGTGTGTCGCCCTTCCTTCGCCGATGGCAGCCTGGCCGGCCTCAGCGATCCCCACGACCCCCTGCGCCTCGACGCCCTCTTCCCCGGCGGCCCCCGCCAGTACCGGGCCTTCTTCGCCGAGCTGGGCGGGGAGCTGGGCAAGCAGCCAGGCCGGAGGCATTCTCTGTCGGCTTGAGCAGACCAGACCAACACAAACAATCCTCCCCCGACCGAACCCGACCGACCGACCGAGATCACCTCCGCTCCAGTCAATCGGGCTTGTTCTGATCCGCCAGAGCCCAAAAGCTCAGCTGTAGATCGCCTCGATCGCCGCCGCGTCGCGGGCGGCGATGCGGTCGCGGCGCTGCTTGAGGGTCTGGGTAAGCAGGCCGTTCTCCAGGCTGAACGGCTCCACCAGGGCCACCCCCGCCAGCCGCTCATCGGGGCGGGCGCCGGGGCGGGCAGCCAGCAGCCGGTTGCAGTCGCGGCTGAGGGCCCGCAGCAGCGCTGGA
>JBIIXY010000010.1:0-38812 GCA_044347105.1 Prochlorococcaceae cyanobacterium | reverse complement strand
CCGAGGCGATCGTGGCCGCCCTCGGGGAACAAGCCATCTGGCTGCGGTCGCTGCCTGAACCAGCCTGCCTGCGGGCCTGCACCCACATCACCACTACCACGGCCGATCTGGAGCGGTTGCTGGAGGCCCTGCGAAGGCTGCAACACAACTGAACAAATAACCCGGAGAGCGGACTCCCCGGGCCCAGGTGCCGCGCATGCGGCTGATGACCACCGGCTCAGATCGGCTCGGAGGGGATCACGCCATTCACCGCAGGCTCATGGGTGAGCAGGTTGCGGTACACCCAACCGGCCAGCAGGGCACCGGCGATCGGGGCGACCCAGAACAGCCAGAGCTGGCCCATCGCTTCGGCCCCGGCCCACACGGCCACGCCAGTGCTGCGGGCGGGATTCACCGAGGTGTTGGTGATGGGGATGCTGATCAGGTGGATCAGGGTGAGGGCCAGACCGATGGGCACGCCGGCAAAGCCGGTTGGCGCCAGACGGTCGGTGGCGCCCATGATCACGATCAGGAAGAAGAAAGTGAGCACCACCTCGATCAGCAGGGCGGAGAAGAAGCCATAGCCCCCCGGCGAGTGGGCCAGGAAGCCATTGGTGGCGAGGGGATTGCTGCCGGTGAGGGCGAAGCCTTCGCGGCCACTGGCCACCAGATAGATGAAGCCTCCGGCGATGATGGCGCCGAGCACCTGGGCCACCACGTAGGAGAGCAGCTGGGAACCCGGGAAGCGGCCACCGGCCCAGAGGCCGAAGCTCACTGCCGGGTTGATATGGCAGCCGGAGATATGGCCGATGGCATAGGCCATCGTGAGCACGGTGAGGCCGAAAGCCAGCGAAACCCCCAGGAAACCGAGGCCGAAGGGGTTTGCGGCTGCGTCGTTGTAAGGGAAGGCAGCGGCAAGCACGGCACTGCCGCAACCGCCGAGCACCAGCCAGAAGGTGCCGAACAATTCAGCGAGAAATTTTTTTGACGGGGAGGGACCAGACGCCATGGGCGATCGACAGGAACGACGGAAGTGTGCCAGCCAGGCGGAAGGTTCGGCCACCCCAGGCCAACGATCGCCGCAGAATTACGCAATTTGCGCCTCCCAGGCGGCAGGGCTGTCGCAGCTTCAGCACGGGGATCTGGCGGCTTCTCGACCAGAGAATGCCCCGCTGGCCAGCGGTTGTACCGGGGTGAGACCTGCAATGGGGAAGCAAACAAGCAAATTGCTGGTTTTGTGTTGTCATTCGAACAGACCTGAATACGGTGAAACCGTGGGTGGACCGTCCCGAACCGGGAGATGGCCCCGCTGAGCTGAACCGGCAACAACATTCACACCGCTGCCCGATTCATCGCTCGCAGCCCACGCCTATCCCTTACCCCCGTGATCATGAACCCGGTCACTTCTCAGGCTCTGCGTCGGCCCCTGCTGGCCGCCGCCACCGGCGTGGTGCTGCTGGCCGCAGGCGGCATTGCCCAGGCCAGCGCACCTGCCGACATGCTCCAGAGAGCGGAAACCGCCTGCCTCAACCAGGCCACCAGCGCGGGCTGGCGCGCCGATCCGTCGAGCGTGGTCTCCCGCCGGGCCATCGACGCCGACCATGTCGAGATCGTGCTCGACCTGACCAAGAACGGCGTGAACAAAGCCAGGCTCACCTGCCCCTTCAGCGCCAGCAAGGGTGTACTGGGTCTGGGCGATGCCCTCAAGGCCGGCGCCGACCGCACCGACTTCGGCCGGGACTTCTCGCGCTCGATGGCCACCGCTGCCAGTGAAACGCAGGCCGTGAACCGCTCCCACGCCTGGTGGCTGCTGCTGCCCATCGGCCTGGCTGGCCTGAGCTGGGCTGCCCTGCGGGGCAAGGCAGAGGCTGAAGTGCGATACGGCGACTCCGAACCGCCGATCGGAGGACGCACTGCGGATTCGTTCATCGCCACCGCCAACGGCCAGCATGGCCAGGCTGAGATTCACGAGCTGGCCGACCAGCACTCCCTGGTGCGCCGCCGGGTGGACAACGGCCAGATGGTCTCGCTCACGAGCCGCTCCGCCAACGGCTGGCTGGAGGTGGACGGCGGCGGCTGGGTGCGTGAAAACGACCTGCGTCTCCGCCAGGGCAGTTCGGTGGCATCAGCCCGCAGGTGAACGGGTGAGCCCTGCGCTTCAGGCGGCAGTCCGCTGGCGCAGGGCTTTTTCAGCTTCTTCGCGGTCGTCGAAGTGCACTTTGGTGGTGCCGAGGATCTGGTAGTCCTCGTGCCCCTTGCCGGCGATCAGCACCAGGTCGTCAGAGCCCGCCTCGGCGATCGCCGAGGCGATGGCTGCGGCCCGATCGGCCTCCACCTGCAGCACAGTGCCCGCAGGAATGCCGGCCAGCACGTCGTCGAGGATCCGCTGCGGGTCCTCTGTGCGGGGGTTGTCGGAGGTGACCACCACCGCGTCGGCCAGGCGGGCGGCGATCGCTCCCATCTGCGGTCGCTTGCTGCGGTCGCGATCACCTCCGCAGCCGAACACGCAGATCAACCGGCCCCTGGTGAACGGACGGCAGGCCTGCAGGGCGTTGTCCAGACCATCGGGCGTGTGGGCGTAGTCCACCAGAACCGCCGGCAGCTCGCCGGTGGCCCCAGCCCACACCCGCTCCATGCGGCCGGGCACGCCGCGGAAGTCGGCCAGGCCGGCGAGCACCAGCGCCAGGGGCACGTCCTGCTGCAGCAACGCCCCCACCGCCTGCAGCAGGTTCATCAGGTTGAAGCGACCCACCAGGGGAGAACGGAAGCTGCCGCTGCCGCGGGGGCTGTGCAGCGTGCCACTCACGCCGTGCTGGTCGATCGCCAGGCCGTCGATGAACAGCTCGGCGGAGGGATCCTCCAGGGAACTGCGCCAGCAGCGCTCGCCCAGGCGCTGCACCAGCCGCGCTCCCCAGGGGTCGTCGCCGTTCACCACAGCCCTGGCCCCATCCGCCGCCAGCAGCGGCTCGCTGAACAGCAGGGCCTTGGCCTCGAAATAGGCCTCCATGGAGGGGTGGTAGTCGAGGTGGTCCTGGGTGAGGTTGGTGAACACGGCGCCGGCGAAGCGGCAGCCGGCCACCCGCTGCTGATCCAGAGCGTGGGAGCTCACCTCCATGGCGGCGATCAGGGCACCGGCCTCGGCCGCCTGGGCCAGCTGGCCCTGCAGCAGATCGGCGAAGGCGGTGGTGTGCTGGGCGGTGACGCTGTGGCCCGGCCAGCGGTTCACCAGCGTGCCGAACAGCGCGGCCGGCCGGCTGGCATGGTCGGCGAGATGTTCGATCAGATGGGTGGTGGTGGTCTTGCCGTTGGTGCCGGTGACCCCGATCAACGCCATCCGCTGGCTGGGCTGCCCCCAGAAGGCCGCCGCCAGAAGCCCGGCCCAGCGGGCCACCGGATCGGGCACCACCACCACCGGATCGTCAGTCCCAGGCGGCTCGGCCGCTGCGGCCTCGGCGCCGATCAGCGCGGCCACCGCACCGGCCTGCAGGGCCTGCCGCCAGAAGCGACCACCATCAGCCTGGGTGCCGGGCAGGCCCACAAACACACTGCCTGGCCCCAGGCGGCGGGAATCGCAGCTCACCAGCCGCACATCGGGATTGGCCAGCCCCGGGGGCACCTGCAGACCCACCTCGCGCAGAAGGGCATGGAGCAGGCAAGTCATCGCGGGGTGCTGCGGATGCGCACCGTTCTAAATGGGATCCCAGCCGCCGCCGCTCAGCGGCAACCAAAGCGTTGAGTGGGCCATGGCCCCACCAGCAGCGCTCACGGGATCCGGATGCCCTGCTGCTCCAGCCAGCGCCGCAGCGGCTCCGCCGCCAGCCGCGGCGGCACGCGCGGCAGCAGGCGTTCTCCGGCGGGCAGCTGCTGGGCGAGCACCGGCACCTCCAGGCCGAAGCGCTGCTGCAGGACCGGATCGCTGTCCACGTCGATCAGCCGCAGCTGCGGCGGGGGCTGCAGGGCCTGCAGCTTTTCGGCCAGGCCCTCACACAGACAGCAGCCTTCACGGGTGTAGAGCAGTAGTTCGGCCATCTAGTCGGGCACCGGGTCGCAGCCACAGGGGGTGAAGGGATGGCAGCGCAGCAGGCGCCTGAGGGTGAGCCAGCCCCCCCGCCAGGGGCCGTGGCGCTGAATCGCCTCCAAGCCGTAGGCGCTGCAGCTGGGAATGAAGCGGCAGCGCGGCCCCAGCAAGGGCGAGAGCCAGCGGCGATAGGCGCCGATCAGCAGCAACAGCAGCCCGGCCACCATCCGGGCAACCGGGCCTGCAGGGCGGGCGGGCCTGAGCCCAGCCATCTGCTCGGGCGCTGACGCTGGCAACGGGGAGGGAAAGCCGAGGGCCACGGGGCCAACGGATAGGATCGAACGTTGGCGCTGCACTGCGGGCCAGCTGGATCGCTGTCCAGCATGGCCCATCCGGCGGCGTCCCTGTCCTTCGAACGTTCAGCATGTCTCGCTACCGCGGCCCTCGTCTGAGGATCACGCGGCGCTTGGGAGACCTCCCCGGTCTCACCCGGAAGGCCGCAAAGCGGTCCTATCCCCCCGGTCAGCACGGCCAAGCCCGGCGCAAGCGCTCCGAATACGCCATCCGCCTCGAAGAGAAGCAGAAGCTTCGCTTCAACTACGGCATCTCCGAGCGTCAGCTCGTGCGCTACGTGAAGAAAGCGCGCGCCCAGGAGGGTTCCACTGGCACCAACCTGCTCAAGCTGCTCGAGAACCGTCTCGACAACATGTGTTTCCGCCTGGGCTTCGGACCCACCGTGCCCGGCGCCCGCCAGCTGGTGAACCACGGCCACGTGACCGTGAACGGCCGGGTGGTGGACATCCCCAGCTATCAGTGCAAGGCCGGCGACGTGATCGCCATCCGCGAGCGCAAGCAGAGCAAGAAGCTGGCCGAAGGCAACCTGGAGTTTCCCGGTCTGGCCAACATTCCCCCCCACCTGGAATTCGACAAGGCCAAGCTCTCGGCCAAGGTGATCAGCAAGTGTGAGCGCGAGTGGGTCGCCCTCGAGATCAACGAACTGCTGGTGGTTGAGTTCTACTCCCGCAAGGTGTGAGCGTGCCTGGCAGCAGTTCTCCGCTGCCAGCCCTGCTCAAGCGCCTGTCACCGACTTCCGTGGCAGGTTTTTTTTATGGAAGTCATAGGCCGCTGCCGGTTGCCCTTGATCGCAGCAGGCCCAGGTCGCCGAGCAGGCCGCCAGCGATCCGGCGCAACGCCCGCCGGCCCAGGCCTTGAAACGACAGCTCACCCCCCAGCAGGCGCACGGCCAGGGGGGTGGCGAGTGGTTGGCAGATGGCATAGCGAAACGTGGGCCAGGGCAGGCCGTAAAAGATCCGGGCCAGGCGTCGGGCGGCCTCGAAGTCGTCGGCCAGCAGCCCATGCACCCGCGCCGTGTGGGCGTCGGGCCGGCCCTCCAGCACGGCCTCGGCCGCCAGGCGACCACTGCGGATGGCATGAAACAGGCCATCCCCGAAGAGGGGGTTGATCAGCCCGGCCGCATCGCCCGCCAGCAGCACGCGGCCATCGGCCGTGTTGAGGGGCTCGGGGCCGTCCCAGAAGGGCAGGGGATGGGCGTAGCTGCGCAGACCCTGCAGGCGCTCCGGGGGGACCCCGAGCGCGGCGGCGGTGCTGTCGATCGCGGCGCGGATGCGCTGGCGGGCCGAGGGGTCCCGGCGCACATCACGGCGGCGGCCATGGAACAGTCCCGCGCCGATGTTGAGGTGGTCGGCCTTGGGGAACAGCCAGGCGTAACCGCGACGCAGCACGCCATAGTCGAGGTGGAGCAGATCGGCCCGCAGCAGTGGATCGGCGGGATCCCAGTGGTGCGGCACCTCCAGCTCGATCGCCAGGGCAACCCGCGGATCAGCTCGCAACCCCACGCAGCTCGCCACCCCGCCGGCGGCCCCATCGGCGCCGATCACGTGGCTGCTGCGCACCCGCAGGCTGCCCTGCTCACCAGTGGCACCCAAGCAGCGCAGCGTGACCGTGACCCCATCCTTCCCCCGCTCCAAACCCTGAAAGGCATGACCTTCCAGCACCTGGGCACCGGCCGCCGCCGCCGCCTGCACCAGGGCATGGTCGAACCGGGGCCTCTGCACCATCCACAATGCCCGCGACCGCTCCAGCGGCGACCCGGGGGGATCCACAGCGGCCTCCACCGCCTGCTGGAACCGCCAGCTGTGCCGCATCCAGCGCACCCGCGTGTCCACCACGGCCTCGGGCACGAGCTCGGCCAGTTCCCTCTGCACCGGCAGCGGCATGCCGCCACCACAGGGCTTGTGTCGGGGCAGCCGCCGCTTCTCCACCAGCAGCACCCGCAAACCTCCCCGGGCAGCGGTGGCTGCGGCCATTGCCCCGGCGGGGCCGGCACCTACCACCACCAGATCCAGGGAATCCACCTGGCCCCGGTCAGCCACCGATCAGCGTGCCCAGGGCCGCTGTGACATCGGGCTGGCGCATCAGCGATTCCCCCACCAGCACCGCGTCGGCACCCGCAGCCTGCACCCGGTCGAGGTCGTCGCGGGTGACCAGGCCCGACTCGCTCACCAGCACACACCCCTTGGCGCGGATCTGCTGGCCATAACGGGCTGTGAGCTGCTCGGTGACAGCCAGGTCGGTGTGGAAGGTGGCCAGGTTGCGGTTGTTGATCCCGATCAGCTCCACCCCATCAAGGGCGAGCACCCGCTCCAGTTCAGCTCCGTCATGCACCTCCACCAGAGCGGTGAGGCCAAGGCTGCGGGCCACCTTGAGCAGATAGGCCAGATCCTGATCGCTGAGGATGGCGGCGATCAGCAGGGCGGCATCGGCACCAGCGGCCCGAGCCTGGTAGAGCTGGTAGGGGCTGAGGATGAAGTCCTTGCAGAGCAGGGGCAGATCCACGACCTGGCGCACCTGCACCAGCACCTCGAAGCCCCCCTGGAAGAACTGCTTGTCGGTGAGCACCGAGAGGCAGCTGGCTCCTCCAGCCGCGTAGCCCCGGGCGATCGCCTCAGGATCGAAGTCGTCGCGGATCACACCTTTGCTGGGGCTGGCCTTCTTCACCTCGGCGATCACCGCCGGCTTGCGGCAGCTGGCACGCAGGGCAGCGACAAAATCGCGCGTGGCAGGCAGGTCGGCAACCTGCTGCTGCAGCTGCTGGAGGCTCAGGCGTTCCCGCGAGCTGGCCACCTCGCGGTCCTTCTCCCACACGATTCGCTCCAGAATGTGGCGCGGCTCAGCCTGCTGGTGAGGGATGGCGTATTCGAGGTGGGCCACCTTGACGGATGGATTCGGGGGACGGCGGCGGATCTCCAACGGGCTGGCTTGGAAGGGGGCGTTGGGTTGATCGTAAAGGGGTTGGGCTCACCACCAGATCCTTCGCCGCCAAAAGCCGCAGGCCTCTGCCCCGTTTCGCCAAGGGCCAACCTAAATTTTTTTACACTTTCGAGCGGACCCAGCCCGTCACCATGCAGCTCAAGGGCCGTCCCCGCATCGCTCAGCACTGCCCTGCCAGCCTGCAGATCGGTGAGCGGCCTCCAGGCCCGGGTGCCTGTGTGCACGGGCCGATCCTCAGCCTGAGGGCCCCCGCGCCCTGGCCCCCGGGCCGGCCAGATCAGTTGCAGCTGACCTGGCAGGAACAGGCGGATGGCAGCCCAGTCGGCCTGCACTGCCACC
This sequence comes from Prochlorococcaceae cyanobacterium, assembly GCA_044347105.1. GTDB lineage: Bacteria > Cyanobacteriota > Cyanobacteriia > PCC-6307 > Cyanobiaceae > NIES-981. The sequence continues at coordinate 31,185 of JBIIXY010000010.1, read as the reverse complement.
TCCCCTGCCGGCAAGACGCACCAGGCGGCCTGAGCTGGAGCGTGCAGATCCCCTTGGAACAGCTGTTGCTGGCAGCCGACCGCCGGCAACTCGTGGAGCACCTGGCCTTGGATGGTGTGGGCGCACTGGAGGGCTCCGGCCCTGCCAGCGCCAACCTGAGCAGGGCGATCCAGCGGCTGCGCACCCTGGCCGACCAGGGTCTGAGCCAGGAATGGCTGGTGCTGGAACCGCAGCTGCTCAACCTGCTGGTGGATGCGCTGGTGGCCGCTCCCGGCTCCGCCATCGCCCGCCAGGACAGGGGGTGGCGGCACGTGCTGGAGACCCTGCGCGCCATGGACCGCTCGCTCGAGGCGAATCTCAACCTGGCCGACCTCTCCAAAGCAACGGGCGTGTCGCCCAGAGCTCTGCAGATGGCCTTCCGGCGCCACCTTGAGAAACGTCCTCTGCAGAGCCTGCGCGAGCTGCGTCTGGCCCGGCTGCGCCAGGTGCTGCTTCAGTCAGGCCGCCGCCCTGGCATGGCCGAGGCCCTCACTCAGTGCGGCCTGCCCGGCAATGGCACCACCGCCCGCCACTACCACGAGCGCTTCGCGGAGAAGCCTTCCCAGACCCGCAGCTGAAGCCACCGTGCTGGTCCAGGCGGTCGGGAGGCAACAGCTCCTGCGCTACGCAACAGCCCCTGCGCTAAGCAACAGCCATCGCCGCCTGTTTGTAAGCCACTTCCACCACCTCGCTGAGGGTGGGGTGGGTGTGCACTTCATTGGCCAGCTGCTTGACGCTCTGGTGGCGGGCCACGGCGTTGGCGATCTCCTGGATCAGGTCGGCGGCGTGCAGGCCATAGATGTGGGCGCCGAGCACCTCGCCGGTGGCCTTGTTGAACAGCAGCTTCATCAGCCCGTCGCTCTCCAGTTCCGCCAGGGCCTTGGAGTTGGCCTTGAAGTAGCTGCGCACAGCGCCCAGCTCGAAGCCTTCCTTCGCGGCCAGAGCCTTGGCATCGGCCTCACTCAGGCCCACCGAGCTGATCTCGGGGTGGGTGAAAGTGGCGGCCGGAATCGAGCGATAGTCGATCCGGCGGGCGTGGCCGAGGATGTTGTCGATCGCCACGGTGCCCTGGGCGGCGGCGGTGTGGGCCAGCATCATCTTGCCGGTCACGTCGCCCACGGCCCAGAGGTGGGGCACGGGCTCACCGGACACCAGCACCCTCATATGGTCGTCCACGGTGATGAAGCCCCGCTCTGTCTCCACGCCCACAGCCCCCAGGTTGAGCTCGGCGCTGCTCGGCACCCGGCCAGTGGCCACCAGCACCGCATCCACCTCCAGGGTCTCCACCAGCTCCTTGGTCTGCATGTCGGCCAGCTCGATCGTCACCGGGCAGCCGGGGGTGACCTTGCGGGCCAGCAGGCCGGCACGGGCATCGATATCGCGGCTGTCGATCAGGTTGCGGGCGGCGATTTTGGCGATGTCGGGATCGAAGGTGGGCATCACCCGATCAAGGGCCTCGATCATGGTCACCTCACAACCCAGGGCGGTGTACACATCAGCGAACTCCAGGCCGATGTAGCCGCTGCCGATGATCGCCAGCCAGCGGGGCAGCCACTCCAGGCTCACGGCCTCGTCGCTGGTGAACACGGTGCGGCCGTCGGTCTCGATGCCGCGCGGCACGAACGGCTCAGAGCCCGTGGCGATGATCACGTCTCGGGCGGAATAGGTGCGCTCCACACCGCTGCCGCTCTCGCGCACGGTCACCTGCTGGTGGCCGGCCAAGCGGCCCTTGCCTCGCAGAATCGTGGCGCCGGCCCGCTCCAGCGTCTTGGTGAGGTTGGCGCGGATCGTGGCCACCAGCTGGTTGGCGTGGTCGGCGATCTTCTGGCGCTCGAAGCGCACCGGCGCGGCGTGGATGCCGAAGCCGGCCAGGTGCTCGGCGTCAGCCAGCTCCCGCACCCGCCCGCTGGCAGCCAGCAGGGCCTTGGAGGGCACGCAGCCGCGGTTCACGCAGGTGCCGCCCATATCACGGGATTCCACGATCGCCACTGAGAGCCCGTGCTCCGCGGCATGCTTGGCCGCATCGAAGCCGCCGTAGCCAGCCCCAATCACGATCACATCGAAATCAAATCCGGAGGAGGGGGCTGTGCTCACCGGGGCCACTGTTCACATGCCGGCATTCTCTCCTGTCGCTCAGCCGTTGCCAGTTGCGGCGCTGATCAGCTGGCGCTGGCGCTCCAGCAGCAGAGGCGCCGCCGCCACCGCCACATTCAGCGACTCCACCGCCGGGCCGTGGGGAACCGTGACGCGATGGCTGGCGAGAGCCCGCAGCTCCTCGGCCAGACCTGCCCCCTCGCTGCCGAGCATCAGCACGGTCGGAGCGGTCCAGTCGAGCTGCCAGTAGGGCTGCCCGCCCTGCTCCGGCGGCAGGGTGGCAAGCACTTGCACCCCCGCCTGCCGCAGCCCAGCCAGACGCTCGACCAGCTCGGCCCGACGTCCCCGCCACAAGGGCAATGCCAAAGCTGCCCCTGCGGAAGCGCGCAACACTTTGGGCTGGAAGGGATCCGCCCCATCAGCCAGCCACAGGCTGCGCACCCCGGCCGCCAGCGCCGTGCGCATCAGCGTGCCGAGGTTGCCGGGGTCCTGGATCGTGTCGAGCACCAGCCAGAACCCCATCGACCTGCCCTGTTGGGACCCGGCCTCCTCTGCCAACCCCTCGCCGAACCCCGTGGCGATCGCCGGCGGCTCCAGGGTGGCCACCACCCCATCCGGATGCTGGGTGCTGGCGACGGACTGGAGCACGTCATCACTCACCCTCTGCAGCCGGCAGCCCGGCGGCAGGGCGTGCAGCAGCTGTGAATGGGTCTCCATCCAGGCCTCTGTCGCCAGCAGATGACAGGGGGTCCGTCCCAGGCGGATCACCTCCTGCAGCAGGTGGGTGCCCTCCACCAGCAACAGCCCCTGCTCCCGGCGCGACCGACCCTCATGCAGCTGCCTGAGCTGGCGCACCAGGGGATTGCGGCGGCTGCTGATCAGAGGCGCCGGATCAGAACTGGTCGTGGCGACGCACCTTGGCTGTTCCATCCAGCACCAGCTGCTTGCTGTCGAGATCCACGCCACGCACCGCAGCCACCTCGCCCCTGATGCCCTCGGCCCGGAGGTTCTCGATCAACTTGCCGATCACGGCATCCTCGACAGTGGTCTGGTCGAGGGAGTCAGGCGTGAGGCTCTCGAGAAACTTGCCGATCTTCGAGGCAACCAGCTCGGATGCGTTGGAGATCTTTAAGAGAATCATAAGTTTTAGTGCGGATGGGGAGACTTGAACTCCCACGACATTGCTGCCACTAGTACCTGAAACTAGCGCGTCTACCAATTCCGCCACATCCGCGTGGCCGCCACCGCAGTGACCCAATAACCATACGACATGGCCGGAGCACCCCAGCCAGGCACCATGCCCCACCAACAGGAATCGGCCAGACCGCGCTGTCAGCCACTTCTGACAGCGGCCTCCTAGACGATTCGGTGATTTGTTGTCATCATTCCTTGGCAATTCCGTAGGACAGCCTTACGTGACGCTATCTGCTGTCCCAGCCCATACCGCCCTGACGTCTGCCCCCGGCATTGTCCCAACCGGCGTAGTGGTACCTGTGGCAGCGGAAGCTCTCGCTCAGGGTGCATCCGCTGAAACGCAGCGTCCCCACCTGCTCGTGACCGGCGGCCGCCGTCTCAGCGGGGAGCTGCGCGTCAGCGGCGCCAAGAACTCGGCCCTCGTGCTGATGGCCGCCTGCCTGCTCACCCGCGAGCAGATCCTGCTGCGCAACGTTCCGCCCCTCACCGACATCGTGGGGATGGGGGACATGCTGGTGAGTCTGGGTGGCAGGGTGCGCCGCTCCGCCGACACCCTGGAACTGGACGGCGCCGACATCAACTGCTCCACCGCTCCCTATGAGCTGGTGAACAGCCTGCGGGCCAGCTTCTTCTGCATTGGCCCCCTCCTGGCCCGCATGGGCATGGCCAAGGTGCCCCTGCCCGGTGGCTGCCAGATCGGCACCCGCCCGGTTGTGGAACATGTGAAGGGCCTCAAGGCCATGGGAGCGCAGGTCACCATCGAGCATGGTGTGGTGACGGCTGTTGTTCCTGGCCTCAGCCGTCGTCTCAAGGGGGCCCACATTCACCTGGATTGCCCCAGTGTCGGCGCCACCGAAACCCTGATGATGGCCGCTGCCCTGGCCGACGGTGAGACCGTGATCGAAAACGCCGCCCAGGAGCCTGAGGTGGTTGATCTCGCCGATCTGCTGCTGGCCATGGGCGCCCGCATCCGGGGGGCCGGCACAGCAACCATCACCATTGCCGGCGTTGAACGCCTGCACGGTGCCGACTACAGCGTGATTCCCGACCGCATCGAGGCAGGCACGTTCCTGCTGGCCGCGGCGATCACCCGCTCAGCCCTGCGGGTGGCTCCGGTGATCCCCGAACACCTGGGGGCGGTGCTCACCAAGCTAGAGGAAGCAGGCTGCCGCATCGAGCGCGATGGCGACGGGCTCACGCTCCAGGCCGAGCGCATCCGGGCCGTGGATCTGCGCACCCAGCCCTTCCCCGGTTTCCCCACCGACCTCCAAGCTCCCTTCATGAGCCTGCTGGCCACGGCTGAGGGAACAAGCATGGTGTGCGAAAAGATCTTCGAAAATCGTCTGCAACACGTGGCTGAGCTGCAGCGGATGGGTGCTTCCATCCGCACCGATGGCAACACCGCCTACCTCGATGGCGTGGCCCAGCTCAGCGCTGCCCCGGTGAAGGGAACCGACCTCCGGGCATCGGCGGCCATGGTGCTGGCGGGCCTGGCTGCGGAAGGGGTGAGCGAGGTGTACGGATTGGAGTTTCTTGATCGTGGCTACGCCGGCATCGAGCACAAGCTCAATGCCGTGGGCGCCGCCATCCAGCGGATCGATCCTGCTGCTGCTCTCCCCACCGAGCTCTCCGGCCCACGCCTCGCCGCTTAAGCTCCAGCGATCGGGAGCGTGCCGGAATTGGTAGACGGACTCGACTCAAAATCGAGCGCCTTCGGGCATGTGGGTTCGAGTCCCACCGCTCCCATCCCGCCAGCACCGGATCCGGATAACCCGGTGATGGATACCTACAGCCGCTTCCCCCTGGAGCTGGTGAAAGGCAAGGGTGTGTGGGTATGGAGCCGGGATGGCCGCCGCTACCTCGACTGTGTGGCCGGCATTGCCGTGTGCACCCTCGGCCACAGCGACCCGCGCCTGCGCAAGGCCCTCAACCGCCAGCTGGGCCGGCTGCAGCATGTGTCCAATCTCTACCGGATCCCTGAACAGCAGCTGCTGGCGGAGGCGATCACCACGCGCAGCTGCTTCGACCGGGTGTTCTTCTGCAACTCCGGCGCCGAGGCGAACGAAGCGGCCATCAAGCTGGCCCGCAAGCACGGCCAGCTGGTGCGCGGCATCAGCCCGGAGCAGGGTCCGCTGATCCTCACCGCCGAGGCCAGCTTCCACGGCCGCACCCTCGCCGCGGTCACCGCCACCGGCCAGCCCAAGTACCACCAGGGTTTCGAGCCGCTGGTGCAGGGGTTCCGCTATTTCCCCTACAACGACGCGGCCGGCTTTGAATCCCTGCTGGCGGAGTGCGAGGCCAGCGGTCCGCGGGTGGCCGCCGTGCTGCTGGAGCCCCTGCAGGGCGAAGGCGGCGTGCATCCCGGCGACCTGGCCTTCTTCCAGCGGGTGCGCGAGCTCTGCGATGCCCGGAACATCCTGCTGATCTTCGACGAAGTGCAGATCGGCGTGGGGCGCAGCGGTGAGCTGTGGGGCTACCAGAAGCTGGGCGTGGAACCGGATGCCTTCACCCTGGCCAAGGGGCTGGGGGGAGGCATTCCCATCGGCGCCCTGGCCGTGAAGCGCCACTGCGACGTCTTCCGCCCCGGCGACCACGCCAGCACCTTCGGCGGCAATCCCTTCGCCTGCCGGGCCGGCCTCACCGTGCTGGCCGAACTCGACCGCCGCGATCTGCTCACCCGGGTGCGGCGGGTGGGTGCCGTGCTCGAACAGGAACTGGGCGCCCTGGTGCAGCGCCACCCCCAGCTGCTGGCCGGCAGCCGCGGCTGGGGCCTGCTGCAGGGGCTGGTGCTGCAGGCCGAGGCCCCACCTGCTCCCGCCGTGGTGAAGGCCGCCCTGGAGCAGGGGCTGCTGGTGGTGCCGGCGGGCGCGACCGTGGTGCGCTTTGTGCCACCACTCACGATCAAATCGCGCCAGATCCGCCAGGCCGTGCAGCACTTGGAGCGCGCCCTGCTCAGCCTGATCTGAGGGCTGCGGCTGGCGGAGAGTTTGGATGCCGGAGCTGGATTCCTTCGCCGACCTGATCGAGCCCTTCAGCCGCAGGGGCGTGGACCTGGGCCTGGAGCGGCTGCAGGCAGCGCTGGCCGACCTGGGGCATCCCGAGCGCCGCTTCGCTGCGGTGCAGGTGGCCGGCACGAACGGCAAGGGTTCGATCTGCACTCTGGTGCACAGCAGCCTGCTGGCGGCGGGCCTGCGCGCCGGCCTCTACACCTCGCCCCATCTGGTGAGCTGGACCGAGCGCATCCGGCTGGGGGCCGACCCCATCCCGGCGGCGGATCTGCGCAGGCATCTGCTCAGTGCCCGGCCGGTGGCCGAGCGCCATGGCCTCACCCCCTTCGAACTGGTGACGGCCGCCGCCTTCCTGGCCTTCGCAGAGGCCGAGCTGCCCCTGGTGGTGCTGGAGGTTGGGCTGGGCGGCCGGCTCGATGCCACCAGTTGCCATCCCGATCGCAACCTGATCGGCTTCGCCACCATCGGCCTCGACCACCGCGAGTTTCTCGGGCCCGACCTGGCCAGCATCGCCATGGAGAAGGCCGGTGTGCTCCTGCCTGGCACGGTGGCGGTGAGCGCCCCCCAACCGCCGGAAGCCGCCGCGGTGCTGGAACGCCAGGCCGAGGCCAGCGGGGCTGTGCTGCGCTGGCGCCAACCCCTGCCCCAGACCGCCGACGGCCGTCTGGAGATCCATGGGCAGCTCTGCCCCTGTGGCCTGGCGGGCAGCGTGCAGGCGGCCAACGCAGCAGTGGCACTGGGCATGCTGGAGGTGCTGGCCGAGCGGGGCTGGCCGGTGGTGTCCACGGCGGTGCGCCAGGGCTTCGCCGAGGCCCGCTGGCCGGGCCGGCTGCAGCAGCTGCACTGGCGCGGCGTGCCCCTGCTGCTGGACGGGGCCCACAACCCGCCGGCGGCCGCGGCCCTGCGGGCCGAGCTCGATCGCCATCCCGCCCGCCACGGGCTCCAGGGCGGCCCCCGCCACTGGCTGCTGGGGATGCTGGCCAACAAGCAGGGACCCGAGCTGGTGACCCAGCTGCTCGCCCCTGGCGACCGGGCCTGGATTATGCCGGTGCCCGGCCATGCCAGCTGGGAGCGCGATGCTCTGGCCGCCGCGCTGCCGCGACTGGCCGGCCAGCTGGAGGCAGCGCCTGATCTGGACACGGCCTTGCGACTGGCGCAGGCCAGCGCCGCCGGTGAACGCCTGATCGTGGCCGGTTCGCTCTACCTGATCGGCACGCTGTTGGCGCCAGCCCCTGGCTGACGGATCGGGGCTGCCTCGCCAGAGTGGAAAGCGTTCCTGCGGCAACCCGACAGGGCCGCCGCAGCTCTCTTGCCCCGCCAATTCCATGACCCTGGACCTCAGCAAAGACGAGCGCAGCAAACTGATGGGCGCGCCCCTGGCCGCCGCCCTGGCCGTGATGACCGTGGACATGGGGGTGATCTCCAGCGCCCAGGAAGCTCTGGCCCTGGGCCGTGAGCTGGCCTCCGCGGCCCAGCGCTATGGCGACAACCCCCTGATCGCCGGGCTGTTCAGCCCCGAGGCCCTCAAGGAGGGCATCCGTCCGGAGAAGCTGCAGATCAACCCCGAGGACGTGCGCGGCGGCCGCGTGCTCGACCGGGCCCTCGAAGAGGTGGACGCCGCCCTGGAGCTGGCGCGCCAGAAGGCCGACGAGCCCACCGTGAAGCAGTACTGCCAGATGATCGTGGACGGTTGCGTGGCCGTGGCGGAGGCAGCCGGCAAAGGCCTGTTCGGCTCCGGTGAGAAGGTGTCCTCCGAGGAGCGGGCCGCCCTCGAGCGTATCCGTACCCACTTGGGCGTGACCGCCGCGGCAGAGTGAAGGGGTCCAGCCAGCCCGCCCCGTCCATGCCTGCCGTTCCCCCGTCACAGCAGCAACGGTGGCCCTCCAATCGGCTGGGGCCCCTGCTGCTGGGGCTTGTGTTCAGCCTGCTGGCGCTGCTGCTGCCGGCAGGCCCGGTATGGGCGGAGTTCTCCGGCGTGGACTACACCCTCACCAACCAGAACGAGGCGGATTTCAGCGGCCAGGACCTGGCCAACACCTCCTTTGCCGGCGCCTCCGGCCGGCATGCCAACTTCGCGGGGGCCAACCTTCACGGGGCGATCCTCACCCAGGCCGCCTTCCCGGAGGCCAACTTCCGTGGCGCCGACCTCAGCGGCGTGCTGATGGACAAGGTGGATTTCAGCGGCGCCGACTTCACCGATGCCCTGCTCAGCGGCGTGATCGCCTCCGGCAGCAGCTTCAGTGGCGCCACGGTGACCGGCGCCGACTTCAGCGCCGCCCTGATCGATCGGGCCGACCAGCGGGCCCTCTGCCGCGACGCCGAAGGCACCAACCCCGTCACCGGAGTGGACACCCGGCTGAGCCTGGGCTGCTGAGCGTCAGGGCTCAGCCCGCTCGAGCCAGCCTCGCAGCTTGCCTGGGTTGAGCAGACCGGCCGGGTCGTAAGCCGCCTTGGCGCCCACCTGATCCGCGTCGATCACCCCCAGACCGCCGTCCTCGACGGTGAACACGTGGGGGTTGAAGATCACGGCACCGGCCTGACGCAACTGGGCCATCAGCTGCTGCAGCGGTGCCTCCCCCTGCCAGCGCAGGAGCGGTAGGGCGGCCAGGCGCACCGCCCCCGCCTGGCGCACGGCCTCCAGATGCCAGTGCAGGGCATCGCCCCACTGGCGGCTGATCTCCTCCAGCAGCGGCAGCGCCGGCTGGGGCAGCAGCAGCTGCAGGTAGGTCCAGCCGGGCACCTGGGCCCGCCAGTGCAGGGTGGTGTGGTTCCAGCTGAGCTCCCGCAGGGGCAGGCCGCGGCTCTGGCCCTGGGGGGCCTGCCACACCACCGTGCCGCCGCGGGCCGCCAGCCAGCCCGGCAGCACCTCCAGGGCGTCGGGGGCCGCCAGCAACAGCAGGCGGTGCTCCCCCCGCCCCGCCTCCGGACAATCCTTGGGCCAGGGGGAGCGGGCCGCGATCGGAGCCTCCAGCAGGGTGATCGCATGGAGCAGCAGGGCCGTGCTGCCCAGGGCCTGGGCGGCAGCCACCGCTTCCGCCCAGCTGGTGAATCCCACCACCAGCTGCTGCCAGGCCACCGCCTCACAGGTGGGCAGGCGCAGGGCGGTGATGATGCCGTTGCAGCCGTAGGCGTGGTTGAGGGGTTCGCTGGCGGCGGCATCCAGCCGCAGCAGCTGCGGCTCGGGTTCGAGCGTGACCACCTCCAGAGCGAGCAGGTTGCCGGGGTCGCGCAGAAAACCCCAGCGCAGGGAGCCGATGCCGCCGGATCCGCCGGCAATGAAGCCGCCGATGCTGGCGCTGCGGTAGGTGCTCGGCACCAGCCGCAGGGCCCGGCCCTGCGGAGCCAGCTGCTGATCCACCGCCGCCATCAGGGCGCCGGCCTCCACCTCGATCACGCCGGTTGCGGCGTCGAGATCACGCAACCGGTTCAGACCGGTGAGCTCCAGCACCACCCCGCCGGCCAGGGGCACGCACTGGCCGTAGTTGCCGGTGCCCGCTCCCCGCAGGGTGAGGGGCACCCCGGCCCGGGCACAGGCGCCCGCCACAAGCTTCACCTGGGCCACCTTGGTGGCCCGCACCACTAGCTGGGCCCGCTGGCCGCTGAACAGGGGCACCAGCAGCGGCGAGTAGTCGAAATAATCGTGCGAAAGCCGCTGCAGCTCGGCCGCCTCGGCTGAGGTCACCAGCTGGAGTTGAGCGTCACCCTCGCGCAGTTCGGCGGTGAGGGCCTCCATCGTGGCCTGGCTGGGCCGCGGCGGCAGGGCTGGCATTGGAAAACAAGGCGGCTCAGCCCATGCTGGACTCCAGCAGGGCGGAGGGGAGCTGCTGGTGGGGTGGCGGCAGCCAGCGGCCGGCGCGCAGCACCCGGCGCTGCGGCGAGCGGGCCAGCAGCTCGCTCCAGCTGCCGGCGGCCAGCAGCACCAGATCGGCCGGGCCGCCCACCCGCACCACACCATCCCAGGCCAGCCCCAGCAATCGGGCCGGGGCGGTGGTGAAGGGTGCCAGCCCCTGACGCTTGCCAGGCCAGAGATGGCTGGTGAGCGGTGCGAGCCGCAGCAGCTCGATCGGATCGAAATCGCCGGCGGGATACCAGGGGTCCTGCACGTTGTCGCCGCCGAGGGCCACGCTCACCCCGGCCCGCTGCAGGCAGGGGATCGGCGCCTGCACCCGCAGCAGTGGCGTGCGTTCGGGCCGCCGCCCCAGCAGCCAGAGGTTGGTGAGCGGCAAGGCCACCACAGCCACCTCGGCATCGGCCAGCTGCTCGGCCAGCCGCTGCAGCCGTCGATCAGCCAGCAGGGCCAGGCTGGCCGCGTGGCTGCAGGTGAGCGGCACGGCGCAGCGCTGCTGCCGCTGCACGGCGAGCAGGAGCTGTACGCCGCGGCCGGGCTGGCTGTCGTCCTCATCCACGTGCAGGTCCACGGCCGTGCCCAGCCGCTCGGCCAGCACCAGCAGGGCCTGCAACGCCGCGCAGTCCTGGTGGCCATGGCCGTAGGGGGGACCAAGCACACCCCCCAGCAACCCATCCCGGTCCGCCACCCAGCGGGCCAGCTCCACACCCTCGGGGGTGGACCAGTGATGCAGTGGCACAAGGGCCACCAGCTGCAGGTCCACCCGGCCGGCCCAGCGCTGGCGCAGCTCCAGCAGGGCGTCCCAACTCGGACGCGCGCCGGGGCCGGCGCTGTCGATGTGGCTGCGCATCGCCCGCAGACCCTGGCGCCAGGCGCGGTCGAGAGCCTGGCTGGCCCGCTCCAGCACCAGCTCCAGGCTGCGCCCCTCCGCTTCCCTGTGGTTCTGGGCGAGGGCGCCAGCCAGAGTGCCGCCGGGGTTGGGGAAGGCCTCGGCGGTGAAGCACTTGTCGAGGTGGGCATGGGGCTCCACCAGGGGCGTGAGGGCCAGGGGCAGGGGAGCTGCCGCGGCCTCGGGAGCGAGCGGTCGCAGGCCGGTGATCAACCCCTGCCGGTGCTCCAGCTCCAGGGCCACCAGTCCGTCCCGCTCGCCCACCGCCAGCCCTGCCAGGGCCGGATCCAGCAGACAGCGGGGCAGGCGCAGGCGCAGGCGGCCGGCTGGCAACTCCCCGGAGAGGATGGGCGCGGCGTCTGGGGTGGTCATCGCCTCAGGATGGAGGGTCAGGTGCGCTCCTCGTCGAGGCCGGCCTGCACGATCACCAGCTGGCCGGCGGCGGCCAGCACCGTGGCGGAGAAGCGGGGCAGGCTCCAGCCCAGCAGGGCCGTGCCGCCGAACTCGGTGCGGTAGATGCTCAACAACCCCAGATTGGTGCGGCGGGTGTGGCGGCCCACATAGGCGCCGATCGCCCCGCGCTGGGCGCGGATCAGGCGGGGACACTCGCGCAGAGCCAGGCGCACCAACGCAGGCAGCACCTCACCGCGGCACACCTCCGCTTCGATCACATCCACCAGCTGGTCGGCGGCAAAGCTGTCGAAGTCGCTGGGCCGGGGATTGCTGATCACCAGGGCGCCGCCGAGCAGCACTGCCGCCACGGCCCCGCCCAGCCAGCCAGTTCGTGGTGCAGGGGCCAAACCGACGTGGGGGGCTGGATGAATTGGTACATTGGCATCGAACCACGGCGGGCGTAGCCAAGTGGTTAAGGCAGCGGCTTGTGGCGCCGCCATTCGGGGGTTCGAGTCCCCTCGCTCGCCCTTCCCACTTCTTCTCTTCAGCGTCCCCGGGCTGTCCTCCCTCTCGCTCAGGTGAGCAGATCGTGCAGCAGGTTGGCGGCTCCACCCCGCACGGCATCCGCGCAGGGCAAACCGGTGTGGGCCGATACCGCACGAATCGCCTCGGCCGCGGCCTCGTCCTCGAGGTGGCCGGTGTTGAGCGCCACCGCTTGCACTCGCGGACGCTGGCCATCGGGCCGCCCCAGGGCTGCCACGGCCTCCACCGCCGCGATCAACTCCGGTAGGGGCGGAAGCGGCAGCTCCGGCAGGCCCTTGATATGGCGCTGGCCGGCCCGGTGCACCAGCAGCAGATCGGTGGGCTGACTGCCGCGGATCAGCGGCAGGGTGGCGGTGGAGCCGGGATGGGCCAGGGATCCCTGCCCTTCCACCAGCACGAGCCCGTCAGGCCCCAGACCCTCGGCCGCCTGCAGAACGGCCGCCTCCACGGCCCCGGCGGCGTAATCCACCCGCACCGCATCGAGGGCTACGCCCTGGCCGCTGATCAGGATGCCGGCCTGCCCGGTGCCGACAAAACGGGCGGGGATGCCCAGCCGATCCGCCGCAGCAGCCAGTTCCAGGCAGGCACTCATCTTGCCCACGGCCATGTCTGAGCCCACCGCCAGCAGGCGCCGGCAGGGCAGGGCCGCCGCCCGGGCCGCCGCCACCACCAGCCCGCCTGGCTCACGGCGCAGGTCCCAGATCCAGGCGGGATCGCGGCGCAAGGGCGCCAGCTCCGGATCGTCGCCGATACGGCTGTGCAGCCCGCTGGCCACACTCAGCCCCGCCCGCAGGGCCGCCGCCACATCCGCCCGCACCGGCTCCGGCAGCCGCCCACCGGAGGGGGCCAGGCCGATCACCGCCACCTCGGGCCCGTAGACCAGGGCCTCGGCCAGCGAGGCCACCACCGGCACGTCGCGGTCGATGCCCGTCAGCTCGCGCAGGTTGCGGCCGGCCTGATCGGGATCCACCACCGCCACCACGGGCCCGCGCCGGTAGCGCAGCAGGGCGAGACCGGTCTTGCCGGAGAGCTCGGCCAGACCACCGTGCTGCAGCAGCACCACCCGCTGCTCAGGCCTCAGCACGACGCCACCTCCACGGATCCAGGTTCCGTTCCCGGCTCCTCTCCAAGCTCCGCCGCCAGGGTCGGGCCGGGTCGCACACCGATTCCGCCAGCCGCAGGCGGCACCAGCTCCTCGCCACGGCTCTCCAGCCCCACAAAGGGGTCGTCCACCAGATTGAGGTGGCTGTCGAGATCCGGCCAGCGCACCAGGGGCAGCAGCTGGGCGGCGGCGCCGTTGAGCAGCGAGCCGTCGGAGTAGCAACCGAGCATCACCCCCAGCCCCAGCCGCCGGGCCGTGCGCGCCATCAGCAGGGCTTCGGCCAGGCCGCCGCTCTTGAGCAGCTTGATGTTGACGCCATCCACATGGGGCGCCAGCCGCAGCAGGTCGGCCAGGTCCCAGCAGCTCTCATCGGCCACCAGCGGCAGGGGGCAGAGGGGATGGAGCGCCGCAAAGCCGGCCGTGTCGGCCTCGGCATCCAGCTGGGGCGCCAGCGGCTGCTCCAGCAGCACCACGCCGGCCCGGGCCAGGGGCTCCAGCATCGCCTTGGCGGCGTCGAGAGTCCAGCCGCCGTTGGCATCCACCTGCAGCTCGCCAGGGCCGCCGGAGTCCTGACGGCGCTGCTCCAGGGCCGCCGCCACGGTCTCCAGCAGGGCGAGGTCGTGGGCGAGGCCATCAGGGCTGCCCAGCTTGAGCTTGATGCGGGTGGCGGGCAGCTGCTGCCACCAGCGCTCAAGCCGCGCCAGCACCGCCGCGGGCTCCCCCAGCCCGAGGGTGACGCTGGTGGCGACACACGCTCCCGGATCCAGGCTCCAGAGCCGGTGCAGGGGCTGGCCCAACCGCTGGCCCCACCAGTCATGGAAAGCCAGATCCAGGCCGCAGCGCGCCGGTGGGCTCAAGCACGCCAGCAGGGGTTCGAGAGCCTGCAGCGGCTCGGGCGCCAGGGGGGCGAGGTGGGGCGCAAGGCCCTCCAGCTCCGCGGCGATGGCATTGGTGGCGTAGGAGCGGTGGCCGGTGTCGAAGCCGCCGGTCTCGCCGTAGCCGGTGAGCCCCTCGTGCTCGATCGCCACCAGCAGGTGCTCCGCGGCGCTGGTGCTGCCGCGGCTGATCGCCAGGGGCACGGCCTTGGTGAGCGGAAAGCGGTGCAGGCGCAGGCGCATCGGGGCTGGGGCGCTGCCTTCAAGCTGGCACGGCCCGGGCAATCCGTCAGGCCGAGCGGGCCATGGCCGAAACTGAAGCCATGACGGCGACCCTCTCCCAGGCCAGCACCACGGCCAGTCCGGCGCCCCAGGCGGGGCGCGGCAGCTATTGGATCACCACCTTCGGCTGCCAGATGAACAAGGCGGATTCCGAGCGCATGGCCGGGATCCTCGAAGCGATGGGCTACCGCGAGGCCCAGGCCGAGCTGGAGGCCGATCTGGTGCTCTACAACACCTGCACGATCCGCGACAACGCGGAACAGAAGGTGTACAGCTATCTCGGCCGCCAGGCCCAGCGCAAACGCACCAACCCCCACCTCACCCTGGTGGTGGCGGGCTGCGTGGCCCAGCAGGAGGGGGAATCGCTGCTGCGCCGGGTGCCCGAGCTGGATCTGGTGATGGGCCCCCAGCACGCCAACCGCCTCGATGTGCTGCTGGCCCAGGTGGAGCAGGGCCAGCAGGTGGTGGCCACAGGCGAGCACCACATCCTCGAAGACATCACCACGGCCCGCCGCGACAGCACGATCTGCGGCTGGGTGAATGTGATCTACGGCTGCAACGAGCGCTGCACCTACTGCGTGGTGCCTTCGGTACGCGGCAAGGAGCAATCGCGGCTGTCCGAGGCGATCAAGCTTGAGATGGAGGGCCTGGCCGCCCAGGGGTTCAGGGAGATCACCCTGCTGGGCCAGAACATCGATGCCTACGGCCGCGACCTGCCTGGGATCACCCCGGAGGGGCGCCGCCAGCACACCCTCACCGACCTGCTGCAGTTCGTGCACGACGTGGAGGGGATCGAGCGGATCCGGTTCGCCACCAGCCACCCGCGCTATTTCACCGAGCGGCTGATCGATGCCTGCGCCGATCTGCCCAAGGTGTGCGAGCACTTCCACATCCCCTTCCAGAGCGGCGACGACGCCGTGCTCAAGGCGATGGCCCGCGGCTACACGGTGGATCGCTACCGCCGCATCATCGAGCGCATCCGCCAGCGCATGCCCGATGCCGCGATCAGCGCCGATGTGATCGTGGCCTTCCCCGGCGAAACCGACGCCCAGTACCGCCGCACGCTCGATCTGATCGAGGAGATCGGCTTCGACCAGGTGAACACCGCCGCCTACTCGCCCCGCCCCAACACCCCTGCCGCCACCTGGCCCGATCAGCTCAGCGAAGCGGTGAAGGTGGAGCGCCTGCGCGAGCTCAACGCCCTGGTGGAGCAGAAGGCCAAACAGCGCAGTGCCCGCTACGCAGGCCGCGTGGAGCAGATCCTGGTGGAAGGCATCAATCCCAAGGATCCGGAGCAGGTGATGGGCCGCACCCGCACCAACCGGCTCACTTTCTTTCCCGCCCAACGGCCGGACGCCGCCACCATCCAGGCAGGCGAGCTTGTGAACGTGCGGATCGAGGAGGTGCGCGCCTTCTCCCTGAGCGGCAAACTGGCCTGAGTTTTGCCAGGACCGTCCAACGGCGGTCTTCGAACGCCCCGATGCCTGAGGTCTCCACCCCCGCCCCCTCCAGCCCTGGTGCCCTGCGCGTGGGCCTGGTGTTCGGCGGGGCTTCCGGGGAACACCCGGTGTCGATCCGCTCGGCCGCCACGGTGCTGCGCGGCCTGCGCAGCGGTGGCAACGCCAGCCGTTATGCCGTGAGCTGTTTCTATATCGACACCGTGGGACGATGGTGGGGCCCCGAGCTGGCCGATGCGGTGCTGGCCCAGGGCACACCGGCCAGCCCGGAGCAGCTCGACGCGGCCTTGCGGCAAGCCGGCTTGCCCCCCACCAGCCAGGGACTAGGGGCCTTCCCCGCCGGTGCCCTGGACATCCAGGTGTGGTATCCAGTGCTGCACGGCCCCAATGGCGAGGACGGCACGATCCAGGGGCTGTTCACCCTGATGCAGGTGCCCTATGTGGGCTCCGGGGTGCTCGGTTCGGCCGTGGGCATGGACAAGCAGGCGATGAAGGCCGCCTTCGCCGCCGCTGGCCTGCCCCAGGTGCCCTACGCCTGTGTGAATGCGGCCGAGCTCAGCGGCGATGCCGGCCCGCTGCTGGAACGGCTGGAGCAACAGCTGGGCTACCCCTGCTTCGTGAAGCCCGCCAACCTGGGCTCCTCGGTGGGGATCAGCAAGGCCCGCAGCCGCGATGAATTGCTGGCCGGCCTCCAGGCCGCCGCCGCCCTCGACCCCCGCATCGTGGTGGAGCAGGGAGTCACGGCCCGCGAGCTGGAGTGTGCGGTGAAGGGGGGCGGAGCTGCGGCGCTGCAGGCCTCCGTGCTGGGCGAGATCTGCTTCGACGCCGACTGGTACGACTACGACACCAAATACAGCGACGGCAAGAGCCATACCGTGATCCCGGCCCAGGTGCCGGTGGCGATCAGCGAGCGGGCGCGGGCGATGGCGATCGATGCCTGCCGCGCCGTTCACGCCCAGGGCCTGGCGCGGGTGGACTTCTTTTACGCCGAGGCCAGCGGCGAGATCTGGCTCAACGAGATCAACACCCTGCCAGGCTTCACCAGCCAGAGCATGTACCCGATGCTCTGGGCAGCCTCCGGTGTGGATCTTGAGCATCTGGTAGCCGAACTGGTGGAAGGGGCGACACAATGGCGCTCCCAGAATCCCGAGGGAGAGCCAGCGGCATGACTCAAGGCCTGCTGTGGTTGCCACTGCTTCTTGTGTTTGTGCTGCTCACGGCCCTGGGTTGGCTGGAGCGGCGCCGGCAGCGGCTGTTCCGGGAGTGGGCCGAGGGTGCGGAACTGGCCAAGCTCGACAGCTGCGGCGCCGCCCGGCTGGTGGATGGGGTGCTCACCTGGAGCAGCTTTGAAGCAGGGCAGCTCAAGCCCGAGGGCGACTTTGTGATCAAGCAGCTGGAACTGGTGGAACTGCTGGCCCTGCGCTCCGGCGAGGCACCGCTCACCGAGGAGGCCCAGGGGGCCTGCCGGCTGCGGCTGGTGGGGGGTGGGGTGCAGAAGGATCTGCCCTTCGCCGATGCCGAGCGGGCCCGTCGCTGGATCGGCGAGCTGATGGCCCGCTCCCGCTGCGAACTATGAGCCGCCAGTCCCGTCCCCTTTCTCCCGGCGCCGAACGGCGTCGGCAGCTGCGCCAGCAACAGCGTCAGGAGCTGCTGCGCAACAGCTGGCGGGTGCTGGTGTTCCTGGGTGTGGCCGGCGGCCTGGGCTACGGCCTGCTGAGGCTGGGCTGGACCCTCAGCTCACCCGAGCAGGTGGAAGTGATCGGCAGCCGTCAGGTGACCACCACGGAGGTGATCAACGCCGCCGGCATCCGCTTTCCCCAGCCCCTGCTCGCCCTCGACCCCCGCCGCATTGCCAGTGGTCTGGTGGGCACGCTGCCGGTGGAGGAGGTGCGCGTGAGCCGCCTGATGGCCCCGCCCCGGCTGCGGGTAGTGGTGGTGGACCGCCAACCGGTGGCCAGGGCCGAGCGACTGGGTCCCCAGGGCCTGGAGCGGGGCTTTGTGGACCGACTGGGCAACTGGATGACCACCCGCCAGGGTCAGGGTTTGCGCACCGAGACCACCGACAGGCTCCTGGTGAAAGGCTGGCTTCCCAGGCACCGGCAGGCCCTCACGGACGTGCTGCAACAGCGCGACGGGCTGATCGATGACCTGCGCACCCTGCGCTTCGATCCGGCCGGCAGCATCTGGGTGGACAGTGCCAGCCTGGGGGCGGTGCGCCTGGGCCCAGGGGATCGGCAACTGCCACAGCGGCTGCAGGTGCTCAAACACCTGGTGGCCACCCTGCCCGCCCAGCTCAAGGGCAAGCGGTTGCAGAGCATCGATCTCACCGACCCAAACCAACCCGAGCTGGCCCTGGTGTCCTCAGCAACGCCCCCCAGTTCCGGTCCCACCAGCCGCTGAGACACCAGGACTGGTGTGCTCAAACCCGCAAACGTGTGAGAATCGGAAGATAAAAATGCTCCCGGCCCTACATAATGCACGCGCAGATCAGCGGAGATCGCGCCATGGGCACTGACGGCCCAACTGCCAACGGTGCCTCACCGAACATCCAACCCATGAGCCAGAGCCCCAGCAGCGGCATCGTCCCCAGCCAGTCAGCCCGGATCGAGGTGATCGGCGTTGGTGGAGGTGGCAGCAATGCCGTGAACCGGATGATTGCTTCCGATCTGCAGGGAGTGGGCTACCGCGTGCTCAACACCGATGCTCAGGCCCTGCTGCAATCCGCTGCCCAGAACCGCACCCAGCTCGGCCAGAAGCTCACCCGCGGTCTGGGGGCCGGCGGCAATCCGGTGATCGGCCAGAAAGCGGCTGAGGAATCCCGCAACGAGCTGCAGGAATCCCTGCAGGGGGCCGACCTGGTGTTCATCGCCGCCGGCATGGGTGGCGGCACCGGCACCGGCGCCGCACCGATCCTGGCCGAGGTGGCCAAGGAAGTGGGTGCCCTCACCGTGGGCATCGTGACCAAGCCCTTCGGCTTCGAGGGCCGCAAACGTCTGCGCCAGGCCGAGGAGGGCATCGCCCGCCTCGCCGAGCACGTGGACACCCTGATCGTGATTCCCAACGACCGGCTGCGGGACGCCATCGCCGGAGCCCCGCTCAACGAGGCCTTCCGCACCGCCGATGACGTGCTGCGGATGGGCGTGAAGGGCATCACCGACATCATCACCAGGCCCGGTCTGGTGAACGTGGACTTCGCCGACGTGCGCTCGGTGATGGCCGACGCCGGCACGGCCCTACTCGGCATCGGCGTGGGCTCCGGCCGCAGCCGCGCCACTGAGGCCGCCCAGGCGGCGATGTCCAGCCCGCTGCTGGAATCGGCCCGCATCGATGGGGCCAAGGGGGTGGTGATCAACATCAGCGGCGGTAAGGACATGACCCTGGAGGACATGACCACCGCCTCCGAGGCCATCTATGACGTGGTCGACCCCGACGCCAACATCATCGTGGGCGCGGTGGTGGACGAGCGGCTGGAGGGAGAGATCCACGTGACCGTGATCGCCACGGGTTTTGAGAGCGGAGCCGCCTACCGCCTGGAGCGTCCGGCCGCGGGCTTCGCCTCAGGGTCGGCCTTCAATCCCGAACCGCCCCCGCCCGCCAGCAGCAGCGGCAGCAATGACGATCGCGGCGCCAAGATTCCTCCCTTCCTGCTCAACCGCCACGCCCGCAGCGAGGAGATCTGACGCCGCGAGGTGCCTGCCCGGCATGGGCAGGCGCTTCAAGAGGGTGACCCGGAATCCACGCCTGCCTTGAGCATCCCGTGTGGCTGCTCCCTTCCGGTCCTGACCAGATTTAGGCGTCAGGGCCGCGTGGGTCCGAGTCGGGTTGATGCTAGCAATGCCCCATCCCTCCCCCCACAGCTGTGCCCCTGCGCCCCGCCGATCTGGCCCGCCGCAAGCAGGCCGGGCTGCCGATCACGGTGCTCACCGCCTGGGATGCCCTCTCGGGTGCCCTGGTGGCCGAGGCCGGTGCGGATGCGGTGCTGGTGGGCGACTCGCTGGCCATGGTTGTGCTGGGCCATCCCACAACCCTGCCGGTGACCCTGGAGGAGATGCTGCACCACTGCCGGGCCACCGCCCGGGGCATGGCCACCGTCTGCTCCCTGGGCCAGGAACCGTTGCTGATCCTCGACCTGCCCTTCCTCAGCTACCAGTGCGGCAGCGATGACGCCGTTGCCGCAGCCGGCCGGGCGCTCAAGGAGAGTCCCGCCGCGGCCGTGAAACTGGAAGGAGCCGAGCCCGAAACCCTCACGGTGATCGACCGGCTGGTGCGCAGCGGCATCCCGGTGATGGGGCATGTGGGCCTGACCCCCCAGTCGGTGCACCAGCTCGGCTACCGCCGCCAGGGCAACGACGGCGCCAGCCGCCAGCGCCTGGAGCGCGATGCCCTGGCCCTGCAGGCGGCGGGCTGCTTCGCCCTGGTGCTGGAACACGTTCCCGACGAGCTGGCGGCCGCAATCACCGCCCAGCTCACCATTCCCGTGATCGGCATCGGCGCCGGCCCCGCCTGCGACGGCCAGGTGCGGGTTACCGCTGACCTGCTCGGCCTCACCCCGCGCCAGCCGCCCTTCAGCCCGCCCCTGTTGCCAACGCGCCAGCTGGCGGTGGAAGCGCTGCGCCGCTGGATCACCCAGCAGCAGCCTGCCGCCTCTCCCACCAGTCCAGGAGCTGAGCCAGCACCCCATTGCTGAGGGCGAGGCCCGCTGGATCGCTCAGCCGCCAGCGCCCCCCCTCCTCCAGCAGCAGCCACCGCTCGCGCCAGGGGGTGAGCTCGTCGCGCAGTTCGGCCAGGGCGGCGGCCACGGCTGGCGGGCCCAGACCCGCTCCCGCCAGCAGGGCGGCCAGCCGCACCCCCTCGCGCCGGCGCAGGCCCACCAGCAACCGCTCCTCCAGGGGCAGACCCGCCGCTGGCATCTGTGGATCCCCCCCGGCGACCGGCGGCCAGGCGCGGGCCAGCCAGTGGGCATAGGCCTGGCGGGTGCGGGGGCGGGCCTGGCGCTCGCCCCAGGGGGCCGCCGTGGCACCCATCCCGAACCCCCACCAGCCGGCACCACTCCAGTACACCCGGTTGTGGCGTGAGGCATGGCCGGGCAGGGCGTAGTTGGAGATCTCGTAATGGCCGTAGCCGGCGGCGTTGAGCACGGCCCAGGTGAGCTCCATCAGGTCGGCGGCCAGGTCGTCGTCGGGGAGCGGGAGCTGGCCCCGCTCGGCGCGGCGGCCGAACACCGTGCCGGGCTCGATCGTGAGGTCGTACACCGAGAGATGGGGCGGCCCGCAGGCCACCGCCTGGCGCAGCTGTTGCCGCCACCCCTCCAGGGTCTGGCCCGGCACCGCCTGGATCAGGTCGAGGCTCCAGCTGCGGAGGGCGCCCTCGGCCCGGGCCTGGGCCAGCCAGGCGGCGGCCTGGCGCAGGTCGTCGCCGCCATGGCGGCGGCCCAGGGCCTGGAGCACGCCGTCGTCGAAGCTCTGGCCCCCCAGACTCACCCGGTTCACGCCGGCGGCCAGGTAGCCGGCCAGGCGCTGTTGATCAAAACTGGCCGGATCCAGCTCCAGGGTCACCTCGGGCGCCGGGGCCAGGCCATAGCGGCGCCGCAGCGCCGCCAGCAGCGCCCCCACCTGCTCCGGCGTGAGCAGGGACGGCGTGCCGCCGCCCAGGTACACGGTGCTCAGGGGCGGGCCCGGCGGAGCCTGGGCGATCTCACGCTCCAGCAGCTGCAGATAGGCCGCGATCGAGGCGGAGCCCGGCGCCCCCGCCTCTGCGGCAGCCCGGTCGCCCAGGGGCACCACCGCGAAGTCGCAGTAGAAGCAGCGCCGGTGGCAGAAGGGGATGTGCAGGTAGGCGCTGCGGGGCGGCCAGGGCGGGGACACGGTCAAGGGCGGTTACCCCGGCAGGCCAGCCGCGCCGGTTTCAGGCATGCTGCCTGCGTGCGTGTGGCCAGGTCCAGGGGCAGCGGGAATGGTTGACTCCCTCATCCTGGTGCTGTTCCTGGTGTCGGGCGCCGCAGCCGGCTGGCTGGGGGTGGACCTGCTGCCGGAATCCCTGCTGGTTCAGGTGGACAACCCCGAGGGGCTGCGCACCGTGATGGGAGGCTTCGGCGCTTTCTTCGGACTGCTGGCGGGCTTTTTCTTCGGCCAGCTGCGCAAGCGGCTGATGAGCCAGGTGCGCTCGATGCCCACCGAC
The DNA here is from genome assembly GCA_044347105.1 of Prochlorococcaceae cyanobacterium. Lineage (GTDB taxonomy): Bacteria > Cyanobacteriota > Cyanobacteriia > PCC-6307 > Cyanobiaceae > NIES-981. The sequence goes on along the minus strand of JBIIXY010000010.1, from coordinate 9,285 downwards.
CTGCTGATCAGCCGGGCGGTGGGGCTGATCCTGGGCCTGCTGGTGGCCAACCTGCTGCTGGCGCCGATCCTGCTGCTGCCGCTGCCCTGGGAGGTGGTGTTTGTGAAGCCGCTGGCGGCGGTGCTCAGCAACGTGTTCTTCGGGGTGTCGGGCTACAACCTGGCCGAAGTGCACGGCCGCACCCTGCTGCGCCTGTTCGCTCCCAGCAACGCCGAGGCTCTGCTGGTGGCCGAAGGGGTGCTGCAGCCGGCCAGCGCCAAGATCCTCGACACCAGCGTGATCATCGACGGCCGCATCCGTGGCCTGCTCGATTCGGGCCTGCTGGAGGGCCAGGTGATCGTGGCCCAGTGCGTGATCGATGAACTGCAGGCCCTGGCCGATTCGGCCAACGCCGACAAGCGCGGCCGGGGCCGCCGCGGCCTCAAGCTGCTCAGCGAGTTGCGCGAGCAGTACGGCCGCCGGCTGGTGGTGAACAGCACCCGCTACGAGGGCAAGGGGGTGGACGACAAGCTGCAGGCCCTCACCGCCGACACCGGCGGCACCCTGCTCACGGCCGACTACAACCTGGCCAAGGTGGCCGAGGTGAAGGAATTGAAGGTGCTCAACCTCAGCGAACTGGTGATCGCCCTGCGGCCGGAGGTGCAGCCGGGCGATGAGCTGCAGCTGAAGGTGGTGCGCGACGGCAAGGAGGCCGAGCAGGGGGTGGGCTACCTGGACGACGGCACGATGGTGGTGGTGGAGGGGGCCCGCGGCCGCCAGGGCGAGCGGCTCGCGGTGGTGATCACCGGCGCCCTGCAGAACCCCACCGGCCGGATCGTGTTCGCCCGCTTGGAGGGCGCCCAGCCCGGTGGCGAGAAGGGCAGCCAGGAAAAGTCGGGCGCGGTGGGGCGGGCCGAGCGTCCCAAGGGGCGCTCCCGCTAGGCTCGATCGCAGTGCCAGCCAAAGGTCTGCGGATGTCGGTGTCAGCCCCCTATTACGGCGATTCCGCCGTGATGCGCACGCCGCCGCCCGACCTGCCCTCCCTGCTGCTCAAGGAGCGGATCGTGTACCTGGGGCTGCCGCTGTTCAGCGACGACGATGCCAAGCGCCAGATGGGCATCGACGTGACCGAGCTGATCATTGCCCAGCTCCTCTATCTCGAGTTCGACAACCCGGAGAAGCCGATCTTCTTCTACATCAACTCCACCGGCACCTCCTGGTTCACCGGCGACGCCATCGGCTTCGAGACCGAGGCCTTCGCCATCGCCGACACGATCCGCTACGTGAAACCGCCGGTGCACACGATCTGCATCGGCCAGGCGATGGGCACCGCGGCGATGATCCTCAGCGCCGGCACCAAGGGCCAGCGCGCCGCCCTGCCCCACGCCTCGATCGTGCTGCACCAGCCCCGCAGCGGCGCCCGGGGCCAGGCCAGCGACATCCAGATCCGCGCCCAGGAGGTGCTGCACAACAAGCGCACCATGCTGGAGATGCTGGCCGAGAACACCGGCAAGAGCGTGGAGCAGCTCTCACGCGATTCCGACCGCATGACCTACCTCACCGCCCAGGAAGCGCTGGAGTACGGCCTGATCGACCGGGTGCTGAGCAGCCGCAAGGACCTGCCCGGCGGCGGCACCGACCTGCCCAGCGCCGACCGCAGCCCGGCCGGCATCGGCTGAGCAATCGGCCCACCCACCCCCGGGGCCGCCCGGCCAGCTTCCCTGCCACTCCGTTCCGCACTCCACCACCCCCTCCTCCTGAACCATGCCCATCGGCACCCCCAGCGTTCCCTACCGCCTGCCCGGCAGCCAGTACGAGCGCTGGGTGGACATCTATACCCGCCTGGGGGTGGAGCGGATTTTGTTCCTGGGCTCGGAGGTGAATGACGCCGTGGCCAACGCCCTGGTGGCCCAGATGCTCTATCTGGATTCGGAAGACAGCTCCAAGCCGATCTACCTCTACATCAACTCCCCGGGGGGGTCGGTGACCGCCGGTCTGGCGATCTACGACACCATGCAGTACGTGAAATCCGATGTGGTGACGATCTGCGTGGGCCTGGCCGCCTCGATGGGCGCCTTCCTGCTGGCGGCCGGCAGCAAGGGCAAGCGCCTGGCCCTGCCCCACAGCCGGATCATGATCCACCAGCCCCTGGGCGGCACCAGCCAGCGCCAGGCCAGCGACATCGAGATCGAGGCCAAGGAGATCCTGCGCATCAAGGACATGCTCAACCACTCCATGGCCGAGATGACGGGCCAGCCCTTCGAGAAGATCGAGAAGGACACCGACCGCGACTACTTCCTCAGCGCCGCCGAGGCCAAGGAGTACGGCCTGATCGACCGGGTGATCGCCCATCCCAGCGAGGCCTGAGGCCTAGCCAACGCCCGACTCTCGGGATCCTTCTGGAAGAGCAAGAACGTGCAAGATTCTGAGCATCGCGTTCGATCTGAAGAGGCCCCGAAACGCGCTCGCATCAACAATCTCTTTCCTTCTTCCCAGGAAGATCTCGAGCTTTTTTCTAATTTCTATCAGCTTAATCTAGATCAGCTCAATGGCAGCACCAGCACCATTGTTGATAGCTATAAACTCCGCCGCGGAGGATGCTTCAGCCCCGAGGCAAAACCTTGGGGGCAATCGACCCGTTCCCGTCTCGCCTCACCCACGCCAGGCCAATCCAAAGCCAAACCGCCACCAGTCAGCGCAATATGCGTCACCAAAAGGCTTCATTTTGGCAATAGTATTCAGCAAATCAGCAATGCTATCGCCCTAAGCGAATCCCTTGGCATTGACCATCTTCATCTGCCTGGATATTGGTACATAAGACGTGGACGCAGGCAAAGCACAAGCGGCATACAATTGCGGAACAAGAAAAAGATCAATCTTCGCAGCGAGCAACTTGCTTTGTGCGGAAGATTTTTCTATCGGACAACCCTAAAACCCCTCTATACAGCCCAGCTAAACCCATGCAAAGCCATGGGCAAAATTGCCGACCTACTCAAACTCCCGGAGACTGATTTCAGGCCTGCCGACGAGGATCTAGTCATTCACCTTCGCTCAGGAGATATCTTTTCAGCCAACAGCCCCCATCCAAAATATGGACAGCCACCTCTTGCCTACTACTTAAAAATTCTGCATTCGAGACCCTGGCGCTCTGTTTATCTGATCTTCCAGGATGAGGGAAATCCGGTAATCGTCGTACTTCGCGAAATCGTCAACAGCCTTGGAATCGTTCTGCACTGCTCAACAGGCAACCTGCATGACGACCTAGCCGTCCTGCTTGCTGCCAGGACCATCGCCTGTGGAACCGGCACATTCATTAGCGGTATTTCTGCTATTTCGCAACAGCTCAAGACGGTGTATTGCTTTGGCAAACAATTCGATGCCTGGGGAAATGCCAAGATATCCACGATCAGGCTTGCCGACAGCCGGGGTGATTACGTTTCCCAAGTCATGAGTCACAACTGGGTCAATTCCCTACAGCAGCGGGAGTTGATGCTCAGATACCCCCAGGAAGCCATTCACTTTTGCCGTTGAACCTGACGAGGCCTTCAACGCAACGTAACCATTCCTTTTCCGAGCTAGTAGCCCATTTCTGACCGGGAAGCCCTGTGGTTCGTAGGCCCCATCTGGCAAAAGGGAAGCCCTCATGGTGCCTTTGCTGGAGACCAACAGCCAGCCCGTGCCATGGACGTCCAAGGCTGGTGCCCGAAGGATGGTGAATCCTGTTCTGCGGGGGCATCCGTTATGAGCCCAATGGGAGCCCGGACATTCCTGCAACCAATCGACCCGGCCTATCCAGCAGCAAGGGCAATAATATCCATGGCTTAATCAAGGGGACCGCCAGGGTGCTTTCGTAGAGTTCCATCCTCTCCACGCTTTGCCCCTCGACCCGGATGGCCCAGCTTTTCTACGACTCCGACGCCGACCTCTCCCTGCTGAGCGGCAAGACCGTGGCGATCATCGGCTACGGCTCCCAGGGCCACGCCCATGCCCTCAACCTCAAGGACAGCGGCATCGAGGTGGTGGTGGGCCTCTACGAGGGCAGCCGGTCGGCGGAGAAGGCCAAGGCCGACGGGCTCGAGGTGCTGAGCGTGGCCGACGCCTGCGCCAAGGCCGACTGGATCATGGTGCTGCTGCCCGACGAGGCCCAGAAGGCGGTGTATGAGACAGAAATCGCCCCGCATCTGAGCGCCGGCAAGGTGCTGAGCTTCGCCCACGGGTTCAACATCCGTTTCGAGCTGATCAAGCCCCCCGCCGACGTGGATGTGGTGATGATCGCGCCCAAGGGCCCCGGCCACACCGTGCGCTGGGAGTACCAGAACGGCCAGGGCGTGCCCGCCCTGTTCGCCATCCACCAGGACGCCTCCGGCAACGCCCGCGCCCTGGCGATGGCCTACGCCAAGGCGATCGGCGGCACCCGCGCCGGCATTCTCGAAACCAATTTCAAGGAGGAAACCGAGACCGACCTGTTCGGCGAGCAGGCCGTGCTCTGCGGCGGCCTCAGCGAGCTGGTGAAGGCCGGCTTCGAAACCCTGGTGGAAGCGGGTTATCAGCCCGAGCTGGCCTACTTCGAGTGCCTGCACGAGGTGAAGCTGATCGTGGATCTGATGGTGAAGGGCGGCCTCACCGCCATGCGCGATTCGATCTCCAACACCGCCGAGTACGGCGACTACGTGAGCGGCCCGCGCCTGATCACCGCCGACACCAAGGCTGAGATGAAACGCATCCTGTCCGACATCCAGGACGGCACCTTCGCCCGCAATTTCGTGGCTGAGTGCGAGTCGGGCAAGCCCGAGATGGCCAAGATCCGCGAGCGTGATGCGGCTCACCCGATCGAGCAGGTGGGCAAGGGCCTGCGCTCGATGTTCTCCTGGCTGAAGAGCGCCTGATCCCGCTCGCGATCCAACCTCTGGCGTTGGTGGCCCTGGCCTGCGGGCTCGACCGCCTGGTGGGGGATCCCCGCTGGTGCCCCCACCCGGTGGTGGTGATGGGCTGGGGGATCAACCGCCTGCGTGGCCTGGCCGAGGGCTGGTCCGGTGACCGGCCCTGGGCCCTGCGCCTGGCCGGCAGCCTGATCACCCTGCTGCTGGTGGGGGGAAGCGGCCTGGTCGGCTGGCTGGTGGAGCGGCTGGCTCTCACCCAGAGCTGCCGGGAGCTGGGCCTGCTGCTGCTGCTGCTGGGCCTGGCCAGCGCCCTGGCCGGCCGCAGCCTGGCCCTGGCCGTGGAGAGCGTGCTCAAGGCCCTGCCCGACGACCCAGCAGCCAGCAATGCCGCTCTGGAGCCGGCCCGCCAGGCCCTCGACGGCATCGTGGGACGGGACACCGGCAGCCTCAAGCGGCCGGAGATCCTGCGCGCCCTGGCCGAAACCGCCAGTGAGAACGCTGTGGACGGTCTGTTCGCCCCCCTGTTCTGGATGCTGGTGGGCGCCGCGCTGTGGCAGGCGGGCTGGTGGGCTGGGCCCGGACCGCTGGCCCTGGCCTGGGGGTTCAAGGCGACCAGCACCTTGGATTCGATGCTGGGCTATCGGCGCGGGCAGCTGCGCTGGCTGGGCACCGCCGGCGCCAGGCTGGACGACCTGCTGGTGTGGCTGCCCTGCCGGCTGGTGACCCTCAGCCTGCCTTTGGCCGCGGGCGTATCACCCAGGCGATGGCCGGCCCTGGTGGCACGGGCCCTGGGCGATGGCCGTCCAGACCCATCCCCCAATGCCGGGCTCTCCCAGGCGATCTACGCCCGGGTGCTGGATGTGCAGCTGGGCGGAGCCAACCGCTACGGCGGTCAGATTCGCAGCAAGCCCCTGCTGGCGGCCGGCAGCCCGCCGCCGAGTGCGGCAACGGTGCGGCGGATCCTGCGCTGCAGCGCCCGGCTGAGCTGGCTGTGGCTCGCTGCCGCAGGCCTTGCGGGCTCCTGGGTGTTCGTCACGAAACCTCTCAGCTGATTGCCGCAACCAGCGGGGCTGACGAAGCTGCGGGCACCTTCTGGGAACCATGGCGATTCGCGAACTCCTTGAAAGCGCCCTGAGCGAACCGGAGATCGGAACCACCCCTCAGTTCCGCTGGCATGCCACTCCGGTGGGCATCGCCGCCCTCTGGAATGCGGGCTCACCGCCCACGGCGCCCCCCTATGACGCGGCACTGCAGGAGGCCCTGCAGGTGGGCCTCGACCTGAGCCGCGAGGAACGGGAGTTCCACCAGCTCACGTCCGGTCTGGTGCTGCTGTTCCATTCCTGAGGGCTGGATCGGCGAACACCAGTCGCCAGTCGTGCAGGGTCCAGCGCACACAGCCCTCAGCGATCAGCGGATCGCCGCGCACGAGGGCTTCGGCTTCGGCCCGGTCGGCGGCCTGAAACACCAGCATGCCGCCAGCCCCGTCGCGGCCCACCCGATCACCCCAGTAGCCGCTGCTGGGGCGGTGTCCTGCCCGCTCCAGGCTCTGCAGCCAGCGCAGATGGGCCGGCACCACGGCATCAAAGCGGGCCTTGTCCACCACCCCCTCCTCCAGCTTCACGAACCAGGGCATGGGATGCGCTCTGCCCTCAGGGATAGGCGTAAAGCCGGGCGGTGTGCACCGGCACCGCCTGATCGCTCAGCCGCCATTGCTCCACTCCCCAGCCCAGAAGCACCACCAGGGAGCCAGCCGCGGCCAGCAGGATCAGGGGCAATGGATCCAGGTCGCGGGCATGGCGGCGCATCGACCAGCGCAGGGACCGTGGCATCGGGGCTGGGGCAAGGCAGTGGGACGGTACCCAGCCGGAAGGGGAACGCAATGGGTGATTTCACCCAGCCTGGGCGGCAGGGTCGGGATCGAGCCGGGCGTTGCCCAGGGCATAGGCGCGGGCAAAGCGCCTGCTGCGTCCGGCCCAGGGCAGACAGGAATGCTGGGCGGTCATCGCCAGGAGCACACGATCCTGACGGCTGAGAGGTGCTCCACTGCTCTCCGCAAGAGCGAGGAAGGCATCGGCATCGGCACCGTGGCGCAAGCGCTCCTGCAGCGGCGGGGAGGCACCCATCCGCTGCAGAAAGCGATCAACAGAGACGGAGCCGATCACGCTGCATCCCCAGAAAACGCGCGCCTCCACCTTCGGATGAGCCAGCCACCGGTGTTATCCGCTGCACGACTGGAATCCAGGCATCCGCCTCAGCACCCTGCAGATCCAGCACACCCAGACCCCACACACCGGCCACGAGAGCCCGTTGTCCTCACCGGACTATGCGCGTATGCTCATAGCAGTGTTTGACCCAGTCGACATGACAGCCGCGCCGGCACCCGCCACCGCCCCTTCCCTGACCCCGGTTTCCCTGGCCGCCGCAGCCGGCGGCGGCAACCTGCTGTTCCGCCAGTTCTTCGATGCCGAAACCGGCACCTTCACCTACCTGCTGGTGGATGTGCCCAGCCGCCAGGGCGTGCTGATCGACTCGGTGTTCGAACAGCACGCCCGCGACCTCTCCCTGATCCGCGAGCTGGGGGTGGAGCTGATGGCCTCGATCGACACCCACGCCCATGCCGACCACGTGACCGGCAGCTGGCTGATGCACGAGGCCACCGGTTGCGCCATCGGCCTGGCAGCCGCTGCCAGGGCGGAGAACGTGACCCTGCCGCTGCGGCACGGCGATCGGGTGGCCTTCGGCGGCCGCTTCCTGGAGGTGCGCAGCACCCCGGGGCACACCGACGGCTGCATCAGCTTCGTGCTCGATGACCAGACCATGGCCTTCACCGGCGATGCCCTGCTGGTGCGGGGCTGCGGCCGCTGCGACTTCCAGCAGGGCAACGCCCACAGCCTGTGGAGCTCGATCACCGAGCAACTCTTCACCCTGCCGGAGTCGTGCCTGCTCTATCCGGGCCACGACTACACCGGCCGCACCGTCACGTCGGTGGCCGAGGAGAAGGCCTTCAACGCCCGTCTGGGCGGGGCGGCCACCGAGCGCGACTTCGTGGGCCACATGGAGAACATGAAGCTGCCCCATCCCCACCGCATCGCTGAGGCCCTGCCTGGCAACATGCGCTCCGGCAAACCGCGCAGCCAGCAGCCTTCCGCCGACTGGGCGCCGCTGCAGCGCAGCTACGCCGGGCTGCCAGAACTGCTGCCGGCCTGGGTGGCCGCCCATCGCGATGAACTCACTGTGCTGGACGTGCGCTCCGCCGAGGAGTTCGCCGGCCCCGATGGCCGGGTGGCCGGCAGCCTGCTGATTCCCCTGCCCGAACTGGAGGCCCGCTCCGGCGAGATCCCGCTCGGCAGGCCTGTGGTGGTGGTGTGCCATTCGGGCAGCCGCTCGGCCCTGGCCACCCAGCAGCTGCTCAAGGCCGGTGTGGGCCAGGTGGCCAATCTGCAGGGAGGCCTGAGGCGCTGGGCCGACGCGGGCTACCCGCTGGAAGGGGTGCAGGCGGGGTGAACCCGGAGCCACCGCCCCTGCACCAACGCCACGCCCATCCCATCCCTTCCCTGTCCTGCCCTTCCCCGTCCATTCGCCAATCCCCTCTCCAGCCATGACCAGCACCCTGCCCCGGCGCATCAGCGCCCACGACCTCGCCGACCAGCTCGCCGACCAGCGCGTGCGTGTGATCGACGTGCGCGAACCGATGGAATACGCCTCCGGCCACATCGCCGGCAGCCTGAACGTGCCCCTGGCCCGGATCACCGAGGCCGACCTGCCCAGCGGGCCGCTGGTGCTGGTGTGCCACAGCGGCAACCGCAGCAGCCAGGCACTCAGCCGCCTGCTGCAGAACGGCCACCCCCACCCCCTGGCCGACCTGGAGGGGGGCATCCCCGCCTGGCAACAGGCCGGCCAGCCGGTGCACAAGCTGAAAAACGCTCCCCTGCCGCTGATGCGCCAGGTGCAGATCGCCGCCGGCTCGCTGGTGCTGCTGGGGGTGATCCTCAGCCAGGCGCTGGCGCCGGGCTGGATCTGGCTGAGCGGCTTTGTGGGCGCAGGCCTGGTGTTCGCCGGGGTGAGCGGCTTCTGCGGCATGGCCCGCCTGCTGGCGGTGATGCCCTGGAACCGGGTGCGGATCTGATGGATGGCGCCAGTGTGGTGCTGGTCACGGGCGGCGGCGCCCTGATCGGCTTTCTACTCTCGGTGCTCGGCGCCGGGGGCTCGATTCTGCTGCTGCCGCTGCTGGTGAGCGGTGCCGCCCTGCCCACCCGTGAGGCGGTGCCCCTGTCGCTGCTGGTGGTGATGCTGCTGGCCCTGGCCAACCTGGGGCCCTATCTGCGCCGCGGCCAGTTTGCTCCGGGTCCCGCCCTGGTGCTGGGCCTGCCGGCCCTGGCGGGCAGCTGGATCGGCGGCAGCTGGGTGAAGGCCGGCCTGGTGCCCG
>JBIIXY010000161.1:0-3945 GCA_044347105.1 Prochlorococcaceae cyanobacterium | reverse complement strand
CGAGCTCTGCATCGCTCTTGAGCACGCGCTCGCGGCTCATAGGCCTTCACCCCACGTGCCTCCCTCCCCTCATAGACCGCATAGAGGGCCGAGAGATCCAGCTCAGAGGCCAGATCCAGCAGAAAGAACACCAGATGGTTCTCAGGCAGCCACTGCACCGGTGATGGCGGCACCAGCAGGGTCTGCTCAAGGTTCCAGGGACGGAAGGTTTTGGCTGTTCTGATGCCCCATGGCATCGCCCAGATCCTTTGCTGATACAAGGATCTGGGCAGATTCAAGGGCGTCTGTGGAGAGGGCGGCGGTGGGGCTATGCGCCTCAGGCTCCTAGGACAGCTGAGGCTCGGCTGGATCGGCTGCTCCGGCCAACAACCCAGGTAACTGAATAACCGCCGGGGGCTGGGCAATTTGGTAGCCACTGCCGCGCACAGACCGGATCAGATCCTCGCCGTCGTTCAGTTTCTTCAGCAGCCCCCGCAGGCGGGAGATGCGCACGTCAATCGTGCGGGATTCCGACGGTTCCACCAGGCTGCCAGTGACCCTGAGCAGTGCCTGGCGGCTGATCGGACCGCCGGCTGAGCAGAGGGCTTCCAGCAGGACTGCATCCCCGCGAGAGAGCGACTCGCAGAGATCACCAGTCACCAGCCGCCGCGAACCCACGTCGAACACCAGGCGACCCCATTGATAGCTAGCCGCTGCAGGGCGAGACGGCCGGGACGGAGTCGGCTCAGTGCAGCGGATCTCGAGCATTTTGATAATGCGGAGCTGAAGTTCGCGGCAGAGAAAGGGCTTCGCCATGTAGTCGTTGGCGCCGGCCTCCAGTCCAACCACTCGGTCAGAGGGGGAACCCATTGCTGAGAGCATCAGCACTGGGAAATGGAAGCCGGATGCCTGCAGGCTGCGCAAAAATTGCACACCGTTTTTTCCAGGCAGCATCAGATCAACAATGGCCGCTTCGGGACTGGACTCCAGCAGGGCGATTTCGAAGTCCCTGGTATCGTGAAAGCTCCGGAAGGTCCAGCCCTGGCGTTTAAAATAGGACTCGACCATGCGGCAGAGTTTCACATCGTCGTCGAGCATCCACAAACAATGGGGTTGATCAACGTTGGGCGACAGTCCAACAAGTTCCTCACTATTCTCCATCAATGTTGTGCATGGGTGAACGGATCGGGACTGCCCTTTCCGCAAAGAGGGGCCAGGGCGCGGGCCAGGCTTGGTGAAGCGAGCCATTGGGGGGAGCAGCACCAAGCCGGCATCGAAGGTAGCGTCCAACGGGAACGGTTGTTGATGGTCTTAGGCGATCCTCAACAGCCTCCGGAGGCACAAAACGATTTTTACAACAATTTTCCCCAGCTTTAGTGGATTATCGCGTCGTGGCCCATCCAACAGAGGCGGAAGCCAGGAGGCGACCGGCGGAGAGAAGGTGGCAATGGCTCCTGCATGGCATGAGGTCTAACCTTGGCAAGCTGCCTCTGTCCGTGAGGGACGGAGCGGAGCTGCTGCTGCTGTGGCTGGTGTGTGCGGGACTCAGCGGCCTGGTGCTGTTCCAGCCCCTGAGGGAGCTGCTTGAGCCCCAGATTCTGGAGGAATCGGCCGACCGGATCGAGAGCAAGGTCCGTCTAGCCGAGATCGCCCTGGAGACCCGCGATCTCGACGAACTCCCCTCGCCGCCGCTGGTGGTGGCCAGCTCTATCCCGAAGGATGCCCATGGGCGACTCACCCCCGAGGATCTGGAGCTGGTGGAGGCCCTGGCCAGCGGTCATAACCTGCGCCGCAGGATGATGGTGGACCCCCCGGAAAGGGGGCAATTTCTGCCTGGCTACTGGATCCGCCTGGAGGTGGAGAACAAGCCCGGCAGCTACTGGCTCAACTCCCGCAGTGCCCTGGGCCTGAGCACCTGGTTCATGCCGGCCTGGCGCACCCTGCTGCTGCTGCTGGGGGTCCTGCTGGGCACGCTTCTGTACTTGCAACTGAAAATGAACGCGCCGCTGATGCGGCTGCTGAGCTCAATGGAGCGCACCCGGGGGCGCCAGTTCGAGCTGATACCTCCCCAGGGCATGAACCCCGTGCGCAGGCTGATCCAGCGGATCAACGAGCTCTACGAACAGATCAACACCAACGACCAATCGCGCCGCCGGCTGCTACGCACGATCAGCCATGACCTGCGCAGCCCGCTCACCCGACTGCAGGTGCGCATGGAGCTGGGCCAGACGTTGGAGACCTCGAACCTGGAGGGAGACCTGGCGTTGCTGCGGGTCCTGGCCGAAGAGATCTCAATCCTGGCCGATGCCGCCGATGGTTCCACCGGCCCGCAGGACTTCCTGCTGGACCAATTCTGCAGGCGCCTGGCCGCCAGCTACAGGCCTGGAACGGTGGACCTCTCCGTACCCGCCTGGATCGTGCACCTCGACCAGGCAGGACTGCAGCGCAGTCTCAACAATCTGATTGACAACGCCCTGGAATACGGCCGGCCACCGGTGCGGATCGGGGCGGAACTCGATGGCAAGGAGCTGGTGATCACCGTGGTCGACCATGGCGAGGGGCTGCCCACCCTCTCGATTCTCACCATGCCCCTGGAGCCGCGCTCGGACGACCGGGGCCAGCAACGCCATTCCGGGCTGGGCCTGCAGATTGTGGAGAGCTTCTGCCGCAATGCCGGAGGCCGGCTCAGCCTGGACAGAGCCCCCGAGGGCGGCCTGAGAGCAAGCCTGCGTCTGCCCCTGGGCTGCCTGCGGCGTTGACGCCACAGCACCCCGATGGGCCAGCGAAGGCATGCGGAGCAATTGTTAATCGATTAACCCTTGACTGTTGATTTCCTCACATCCAGGTGAGCTGCGCAGGCAGATCCTCAGCAGGATCACAGCAGACTTGCTTCGAGACCGATTGCCGCCCAATTGATTTCGCCCTGCCCTCCCCGAGGAGAAGGGGTTCATGAGCTTTTTTTTAAGATTCATCGCCAGCCAAAAGCCCAGGAGCTTGCAAACTTTGCGGTGTAAAGAAAGGCTTACGTAGTAACACTTAAGCCTTTTACAGCACTTCCTTGGTCAAGTCCCGAACCCAGCATGAGCAACCTGTCCTTCGCGATCACCAATAATTCCGGCATCAAGCCCTATGAGGTGAAAGCCGATCAACCCTGGGGTCAGACCTTCCGGATCGGCTCCGGCAGCGGCACCGCCACGGTGAACACGATCGCGCTCGGCCTCTACCGCGAGCCCGATGCCGCCAGCCAGACGATCACCGTGAGTGTTCGCTCCTCCTGGAACGGCAGCGTGCTCTGGCAACGCACGATCCCCTCCTCCCAGCTCGGCCAGGCCGCCAACGGCACCGTCAGCCTCAGTGGCATCACCGGCCTGGTGCTGCAGCAGGGCCAGTCTTACGTGCTGCGGCTCTCCAGCTCCAGCACCGATGGCAAGGTGTACATCACCGCCTCCGAAGGCATCGGCCCCTACGCCGAGGGAGCGATGCTGGAAAAGGAGGGTTTCGCTCAAGAGGGCGATCTGCGCTTCAGCATCAGCGGCACCCTCAGTGCTCCAACCACCCCCACGCCGCCCACGCCCCCGGCGCCCGAGCCCCCGATCTCAGAGGTGCTCCCCGACGGCGAGCCGGCCAGCACCGTGGTTACCAGCGCCACCCGCGAGGCCCTGCAAACGGCCAGCGGCGGCAGCGACAGCTTCATCGCCGTAAACCTGGATTTCGCCGGCCAGGACCTCTCTGAGCTGGATCTGACCGACGGTTACATCCGCAATGTGAGCTTCCGCGGCGCCGATCTGAGCAGCAGCAAGTGGTCCGACATTAACAACTTCATTCCCCAGAACCTGCCGCTGCCGGAGCAGCAGCAGCCTGGCTTCGAGCTGGCCACCTATCTGGCTAACACCAACTGGAACCTGGATTTCCGCGGGGCCAACCTGTTTGCCGCAGACTTCACCGACGCCTATCTCTCCGGCAGCA
>JBIIXY010000069.1:0-12623 GCA_044347105.1 Prochlorococcaceae cyanobacterium | reverse complement strand
CGACCCTGGCCTTGAACTCGGGACTGTGGGTGCGGCGCTTGCTCATGGTGGGAGCCCCCTTTCAGGGGTGGTGCCCCGCCTCAGAGGTTAACGATGGGGGCTGACCAGGAAAGCCAGACCACCTCAGAACGCCACGGTGGCGGTGAACGTGAGCTACGCCCGCCTGCTGCGGGAGCTGCTGCCGATGCCCCGCGATCCCCAGCAGCCGGTGCAGCCCGTGCTCCAGGTCAACCCCGCATGGCCCTGAGCCCGGTGTGGCGCCACAGCCTGCGCCTCTGGCTGGCCACCAGCCTCAGCGCTGGAATCATGCTCTGGAGCCGCCAGGACGGGACCCTGTTCCTGGCCCTGATCATGGCCATCACCTTCATCAATGAAAACGACAGGGCCCCCCTGCGCACCATCGCTGTGCTGATGGGGGCCGCCGTGGTGGGTGTGCACACCGGGCTGGCGGTGCAGGCGATCACCACCGCCTGGCCGGTGCTGGCCCTGGCCCTGCTCGCCAGTGGCGCCCTGCTGCGCTGGCTGGGGCTGAGCCCGGGCCAGTCGATGGGCTACCTCGCCACCTGGGCCATGGTCACCAGCGGCGGCGGTTCATTCCGATGGAGCATCGCCGCTTCCTTCAGATGCAGGAGATGCCGCAGGTCCGGGGCAGACGGGAGGGACGACTGGTGAGCCGCTGGAGCCAGATCCTGCGCCAGTGGTTGCTGCTGGAGCCCCTGCTGCTGGAGCTGCCCGCGCCCCGCCTGGGGACTGGAGCGGCAGCATGCGGCGATGGCCCGGTTTGCGGCCGAGGTGGGGGAGCGGTTGCGTCTCTGGCAGCAGCAACTGGGCGGCTCGCTGCCCCTGCAGCGACCACCACAGAGCCCCCCGCCAACACTTCCCGTGGCATGGCTGCACAGCCACCCCAGCCAGGAGGGGGTCCAGCAGCTCACGGCCCCTCAGCTCAGCGAACTGGCCACCCGGCTGGTGGTCCTCAACCGGATCGAGCACACCATCCGCCTCACCGAGCAGCAGTGGCAGGAGTTGGTGCGCTGAGCCGCCAGCAGCCTCAGGGGCTGGACCTCAGGCCCCGGGCCGCGACGCCCACCAGCGCTCGATGCGGTAGAGCAGCACCACCAGCAGCACCACCAGCCAGAACCACAACTCCGGCGGATTGGCGTTGAACAGGATCACCAGCAGCACCACCTCGGCCACCAGCCAAGGCAGCTCCTGGCGCAGCAGCGGGCTGGGGATCCGGGGAAGCTTCGGAGGGCCGCTCATGGCAGGGCTCCGGGCTGGCGCAGGGCGGGGCGGTCCCAGCTGCGGTCGATGCGGGGGGTGCGATAGCCGCCGGTAAGGGAGCGCAGGCCGGGGATCACGTAGCTTAGCGGCGAGCGCCATTCCACGTAGGCGAAGGCCTGCACGGTGAGTCCCTCACGGATCGGAAACACACCGCTGCCGCCCGAGAGGGTCCAGCGGAAGCCATCCACGCTGGCGGGATCCCGCTCCAGCTGGATGTCGGCCCGCATCACCGGACCGCTCTTGGTGAGCTCCTGGGCCAGCTGAGGATTGCCGATGGTGGTGGAGATGTCCTCCTCCGTGGCCGGCAGGGTGAGCACCTGCCCCACCTTGCCCACGATGCCGCCGAAGCGACCGCGCTGGTTCCAGAGGGGCACCACCTCCACCGGCAAGCCCGGCGGCAGGCGGCGGGCATCGGCGGGGGCGAAGTAGGCCACCGCTTTGAGCTGCTGACCGCCGTCGGGCGACTGATCGGCCCGGCCGATCGTGCCCAGGCGCTGGCCGGTGCTCACCGTCTGGCCGGGGATCACCTGCAGGTCGAGCACCCGGCCGTCGCGCTCGGCCAGCACCTTGCCGTCGTAGGCGATCTTGGCTTCCGTCACCTGAATCTGGCGCCGGAGGTCGTCGATCTGGTAGCGGCGCTGCAGGGCCTGGGTTTCAATCTCCAGCTTCACCTGTTCGAAGCTGGTCATCACCTCCTTTTCCTGGATGCGGATGTTGTCCAGGTTCACGCTGCTGCTGGTGAGGCCCTGCTCCGCCCCCACCACCTCGGAAGAGAGGGGGGCCACCACCTCGCGCCTGGCCAGCCAGTCGAGATTGCGCAGCTTGGAGGCGTAGGTGTCCTGCAGCTGGCCGTAGCGCTGGCGGTCGTTGGCGAACTTGGCCAGGGAGGTCTCCAGGGAGCGCCGCTCGGTGTCCAGGCGGACGGCATCGCGGTCGACGAGCTGGGCGTTGTGGCGTTCCAGCTGGCGCAGGTTGCCGCGCTGCTGGTCGAGCTGCTGCTCCAGCACCGGCAGGTAGAGGCGCATCAGCACCTGGCCGCGCCGCACCGTGTCACCCACCTTCACCTGGATGTCGCGCACCTGACCGCCGGCGCGGGCGTCGAGGATGCCGGCGTTGTCGGGGTAGATCAGCACGCCCGTGCCGCTCACCTGGGTGGGAACGGGCCAGAGCAGGGCCCAGGCCCCCAGGGCGCCGGTCACCGCCGCCAGACAAAGGCCCACCTGGGCACGATCGGAGAGCCCCCCGGCAGGCTTATGAGCCTCTAAGGCTGGGGCATGAGTGTGGCTCATGGGCGCAATCATGCTGGAAGCCTGGCAACTTGTCAGTCCAGGCAGCCTTGCCAGCCCGAGCAGCCTTCTCAGCCGTCGGCCTCGATCCAGGCGCGCAGAGTGGCCAGCTGCTCCGGCAGGGGCGCCGTAGGAGGATTAACTCGCTTGACGTAGTCAAGGGCATCGATTAAGGAGAGTCGGCGGCGGCGGATTAACCAGGCCATGCACACCAGTGGCGAGCGCTCCGCCCCGGCCTGGCAGTGCACATACACCGGGCCGAGGGGAGCCAGTTCGGCCAGCTGCTCTACCGCTTGGCTGAATTCGCCCAGTTCGGGCGCGCGAGACGCCTTGTGATCGGGCAACACACAGCGGCGCCAGTGGAAACGCTCGGCCAGGCCGGCAGGGGGAGGGGCCTCCTGCTCGCTACAGAGGCTGAGCACGGCCAGCACCCCTTGGTCCTGCAAATCCTGCAGATGCTTTTCCAACAAAGGAGCAGGGCCCACCGCCAGCTCGCCGCGAAGAACCCAGTTGGGTAGTGGCATCAGTCGCGGATAATCAGATTGAGCAGGGTCAAGGCATTGGTCAACCCGCTCAGCGGCTGGGTGATGGCCCCGATGGCGTCGCTGGTCTTGGCCAGGGCGCTGCGGTTCACGATCACGGTGTCGCGGTCGCGCAGGGGGGGGTTCTTGGCATTGGAAGCCCCCTGGTTGTAGTCGATGCGGAAGCGCTCGCGGGTGGCGGTGCCGTTGCGGTTGATCCGAACTAACTCGACGTCACTGACAGCAGCCCGCCATTGAAGGGGACCTCCCGCCGCCAGGATGCCCTGGATCAGGGGCGTATTGGCGGGAACGGCTACGGTGCCGGGTGATTTCACCTCACCCACGAAATTCACATTAATCGTCGTTGGGGCGAGGGTGGTGGAGGACAGTTCGATCGCCTCGGGCACCGGCTCTTCGGCCTTGAGCACGCGGATGGTGTCGCCGTCGAACAGCAGGGGATTCTGGGCCAGATCTCCATCGAACACAAGGGTGAGCAAGTTGAGGCGGGTCCGTTTGAACAGGATGCGGTCACCGGGCAGACGACGCTGCAGCACCACTTGGCGCAGGTCGGCCTGGTCCGTGATGCCACCAGCCTTCTGGATGGCATCCACAAGGGTGGGGAGACCGGAGATGCCTACCGCCGCTTCCGTTCTGGATGTTTCGGCTGTAGTGAGGGTATAAATGCCCTGGCGTTCCACCTGTCCTACAACGGCCACCCGCAGGGGACGGGGGGTTGTGACGCTGAGCTGAAGTTCAGGGCGCAGCAGCTGACGCGCGTAGAGGGATTGTAGCCAGAGGCTGGCCTGGGAGAGGGTAAGGCCTGTGAGCCGCACGCTGCCCAGGAGCGGCAGACTGGCTGTGCCATCGTTAAGGATCTGCAGGGTGGAAGAGAGCTCCGTTTCAATCAAAAACCGCACATTCAGCACATCACCCGGTCCGAGGATGTAGGCATCGTCCTGGAGCAGCTCCGGGGTGATCTGGACTGACGAGGGCGACTCCATCACCCCCAGGCCGCTGGCCGTAGGTGGCGTCGGAGAGACTTGGGCAAGGGAGGGGAAAGGGACCAGAGGAGAGAGACTGGCTAGCGCAAAGGCGGAAAGCCATAAATATGTAAAACGGTTCAACGACATTCGCGTTCTGCGAAGCTCCGGCCTGACTTTCCCGGGAATGTTACTCCGCAGCAAACCTGCATGGAACTCGGCTGGCCAGCTAAGTTACCATTGCCCCAAATACCCTTCCTTGGCCCCTTCAGCAATCAAGTCAGCACCAGTGGGAGGTGTCGCTGTGCTGGCCATGGTGCTCCAGCCAGCAGCGGCAAGGGAGCAGGGTATTTTGGTCGGCAACCCCGGTTCCCCGTCGGGCTCATCTGAGATCCGTTCTCCCGAGCAGCCTCCAGCTCCGCGGGGGGGCCGCCGGCAGGCGAGCGAGCCACCACGCTGGGAGTTGGTGGAGCAAGAGCCGCCGTCCCGCTGGTCCGCCCCCAGCGGATCCAGCCCCTCGGCAGGTGCATCTAGCCCCGTCTCCAACTCCCTGAGCTGGGAACTGGTGGTGCCGGCTGTGGCCGCATCCCCCACCCAGCCCACGGCGGCCCAGCCAGAGATCGCGGCAGAACCCAGCTGGGAAGCGATCCTGCCCGGCGAGGAAATCACCAGCGCCGACGTGACTCGCGAGGTGGAAGCCGACGAGACAGCCCGCCAGCGTCAGCAAACGGCTGCCTCGGCGAGGGATTTCTCAGATCCGGCGTGGGCAGCGGATCGAAAGCAACGCTGGCTAGTCGGTTTCGGTGGCGGCCTCAGAATTGGCATCGGCGAACCCGATTATCCAATGGCCTATGGTCGGCTGGGCATCATCCTTCCCGATGGAGATCTTGGCTTCTCCCTGCGACCGAGCTATATCTTCGGCAACTCAGATAGCTCAGGAAGGTCTAACAACCAAGGCGCCTTTCAAATGCCGTTAACCCTTGATCTTATTCCCAACAACCGAATTTCGCCTTTCTTTGGTTTAGGCATAGCTACTAACACCGACAGCAGCGGCAAAACTAAGCCCATGGCAACTGCAGGTCTAGACATCAATATCACTCGCAATCTCGCACTTGCGGCCTCAATCAATGTGATCTATCAGTCAGAAGACGAAGACAATCGCGACGTAGAGGCCCTCACTGTGCTTTACTTCCGTTTCTAATCACTAATGTTAACACTTTATATCATACCGCGAGCACCGTCAACTCCGCCGCCGAGAATGCGCCCCCCAGTCGTTCTATCCAGCCCTGTTGGTGGTCTAACAGCCGTACTGACCACCGCCCTTATTTGTATTTGCTTTCGCCCGAGGGCCTTCGCCGCCGGGGGTTGGGCGAGAAGCGGCTCCGACTCGTGATCCAACTTCATACCGTGCTGATGTTTCAGATCGAGTGTCTGGGGGAAGTGACTTACCCAAGTTGCATTCCCAGCCACTATTGGCACTTGGCGGTACGAGCGGAGAGGGCTTTTGTCTTGTCCTGGGCGTCGCAGAAGCGGGAGGTCCACGCCCATCCTCCTATGGCCAAGCCGCGCGTGGACGAAATCCCTGCCAGGCAGGCTCGATTTAAGGGGCGTCCACGGTTTAGGGGGCACATGGATGCCCCAGACCTCCATAGGGGCCAATCAAGGGGGCCGAGCAGCCCTGTAACCGATCTACAATTCCAAGCACTTCAGCCGCTGCCGTGACCAGCACCCTCCCAACGAACAATGTCCCGGCAACGGCAGATGGGGCCACATTGGCAATGAGCTCAACGCCCATGTTCGGCCCTCCGCCTTCCGCTGAAACGGCAGATGAGGGCTTCTCGCTGCGCAAAT
Source organism: Prochlorococcaceae cyanobacterium (assembly GCA_044347105.1). Lineage (GTDB taxonomy): Bacteria > Cyanobacteriota > Cyanobacteriia > PCC-6307 > Cyanobiaceae > NIES-981. The sequence goes on along the minus strand of JBIIXY010000069.1, from coordinate 6,704 downwards.
TTCTGATCACGTTGCGCAGGCGGCAACGCACGTTCATCACCACTCTGGTTCTCGTTTCCGCCGCCTCCACGGCTTGGCTCACCTACCAGCGCATCGCTTTCCCTAAGTATCAGGGCGGCTTCGGGCTGCTGGTCGTCAACCCGATGAGTCCCACTTCAAGCGGCACAACCACTTCACCAGATCCTTTTGTGAATGCCCAGATTGGAGCCGTTGCACTGAACCAAACCTCCCAGGACTTGCCCACCCTGATGCGTGTGCTGGAAAGTCCAACCGTTTTGGAACCAGTGACCACCCAGCTGCGCAGCCAGTTCCCAAACGAAAAGCTGCCAGAATTTCGAGTTGAGCAGTATACCGCCAACAAAGATGGCAGGCTAAGTGGTGCCGGAATTCTAAACGTCAGGGTTACCGGCGACAATCCTGCAGTCATCACAGCTACACTGGACCTCACCCGCGACGCTTTCCTGAAATGGTCGCTCACTCAACGGCGAGATAGACTGCAGAAAGCCATTGCCTTTCTTGATCAACAGGCACCAGATCTTGAGGCCAAAGCTAACAAGATTCAAAGCAAGGTGCAGGATTTCCGCGTGCGAAACCGGTTGCTCCAGCCCGAATCAGAAGCTTCGGCCACCCGCGCTCAAGTTGAGGCCCTGCGCACCCAACTCACCCAGCAACAGTCCGAGACCACACGGCTTGAGCAGCTCCGCAGTGAGGTGGTTGCTGGTCGGCTCGTCACCAGCGGCTTCACCAGTCAGGCCACTGACACCGGATCCCAGACCAGCGTTGCATTAACAGTACCCGATCAGGCCCAGCTCGCAGAACTTGCAAAGCTGGACGCACAGCTTGCCGAAGCCCGCTCTCGCTACGTGTCTGGCAACCCACTGCTTAAGCAGTTGGAGAGGGCAAGGGCTTCACTGGTTCCCCAGATCCAGGCCACCCAGCTGGAGGCCATCGACACCACACTCAACCAGTTCGGCAACCAGATCCAATCCCTTCAACGTCAGATCAACGCACTGGAAACACGTTTCAACGTACAACCTGCTCAGTTGAGAGAGTTCGCCCAGCTTGAACAACAATTGCGGCTGGCCGAGGGGAACCTGCTGAGCTACCAGCGCTCCCGGGAGCAGTTCCAGTTGGAGATGGCCCAGAACACTGAACCCTGGACAGTGATTGTGCCGCCGGTCGTGAACCCAAACCCGGTAGAACCAAAGATCGGCCCCGGTCTGCTGAGGGCGCTGTTGCTTGGCCTCGTGGCCGCCAGCGGCGCGGCCCTGCTGCGAGAGAGAATGGATAATGTATTCCAATCCTCCAAAGATGTTGAGGACGAGCTGGGAGAGAGCCTGCTGGGGCATGTGCCCTACATCGAGCTGTTTGAGGGAGTGCGTGCCGAGAATCGCTTCCTTTTGCAAATCCTTGATGGATCAGACGCCAGTTTCTCTCTCTTTCAGAAATTCCAATATCAAGAGGCCTTTCGTAATATAGCTGCCAGCCTGCGATTCCTCAGTAGCGATCAGCCTATCCGCTCCCTCGCGATCTCCTCCTCAATCCCCTCTGAGGGTAAGAGTTTGATGGTGGTAATGCTTGCAAAGACCTTAAATGAGCTGGGGCAAAGGGTGCTCCTTGTTGACTCTGACTTGCGCAAACCCCAGATCCACTACCGACTCGGGGTGGATAACATCAACGGACTGAGCAATTTGCTCACCGATGAAGCTCCCGACTGGCGCTCGCTAATCACCCCGGTGGCCAACCATCCGGGCTGGGATCTGCTCACCGCCGGCCCCCAGCCGCCGGATCCACCACGCTTGCTTAGCTCCCAACGCATGGCGAAGCTTGTTCAGGACATCACCACCTGTGACGACTACGACCTTGTGATCGTGGACACACCGCCGGCCCTAGGGCTGGCGGATGCGAGCTTGGTGGCTGAAAACATGGATGGCCTCTTGATGGTGATAAGCCTCGGACAAGTCCCCAGAGATCTGCCCAAGCAGGCCATCCGCCGGATCCGTGAAGCAGGCGCGCCGATGCTGGGAGTGATCACCAACTCTCGTCAGGTGCGGCGGGGACGGGATGTGGCAACTGCTTACAGTTACAGCGCCTATGGCTATGGCTATGGCTATGCGGGCTATCCGGGCTATGCGGGCAGCAACAATGGAACTGAAGCAAACGACCCCCTACTTGCCTACAGCTCCAGAAGGGAGAAAGGGCCCAAGGGTTGGAAAGCTGCGATTCCCACACCTGCAAACATTCAGCGGAATTTTAGGCACACTGTCCGCAGAATCAATAAGTGGCTTGACGAATAGCCAAACGCAGCACGCCTACGAAGCTGCCACTTAATTGAGAGAGAGCGTTGTTGATCGCATGGGGCACTTACATTAGCTATCGCCAGAAATTCGGAGCCCACTGCTGGAACCAGAGGCCAAGAGAGCGGCCATCCCAGCCGATGGCGCGCCAGAGCTGCACCCGTAGCCCATCACGCCATCGGCGTAGAGGGTTTTCCGGAGGCAAGCGAGCCGGCAGAACGGTGTCGGGGGGCACCTCGACGTGAATCCCACGGCCGCCCAGGGCCAACCTGGCGATCAGCAGGGAGCGCTGGCTGTGACTGCGGTCGGTCACCAGAGTGACGTAGCGCACATTCCGGGGGAGGCGGTGACTGAGCAGGGTGAGCTGACCCACGGTGTCATCCCCTTGCATCATCGCGCCCAGGCGGGCATCAGAAACGGCGATCCCCCGCTGATCCAGCTGATTCCAGCTGGCCAGGAGCAGGTTGGGCCCCCCCAGGATCCAGAACTGGCTATCCGGATCACGCTCCCAAAGATCCAGGGCCGCCTCAGTGCGCAAGGGGTCGTCAGCGAGCACCACGATCGCCCGCCGCTGGGCAATGGAGGGCAGCAGGGGAGCAATGCGCGGGGTCCACCACCAGAGGGCAGACAAGACCAGCACGGGCAACCAGAGGGTCAGGAGGGAGTGCCTGGGCGCCGGTGATTGTTGCAAGGTCAGGTTCTTGCAGGCTCCAAACGCTCAGCCTGCCATTCGGGCACCAGCTCTGCAAGCAGGGCCAGAGCTGCAGATTTGTCATGGGTCATGATGGCTGTTTCGAGCGCATCAATGCACGGCCACAGCCGCTCGGCCGGCAGGTAGGTTTCTCTGGCCCGGTGGATCAAAGGATGGTCGGTGGGTTGGGAGTCGGCCTCGATCAGCAGCTCCTCGTAGAGCTTCTCTCCCGGGCGCAAGCCGGTGCAAACAATGGCGATGTCGCCATCGGGGTGCTGGTCATCGCGAAGAGTGAGGCCGCTTAAGGCCACCATTTGGCGGGCGAGGTCGAGGATGCGCACCGGCTCGCCCATGTCGAGAAGGAAACAGTCGCCGCCCTTGGCCAGGGTCGAGGCCTGCAGCACGAGCTGCACTGCCTCGGGGATGGTCATGAAGTAGCGAATGATCTCCGGGTGCGTGAGGGTGATCGGACCGCCAGCGGCAATTTGGCTGCGGAACAAGGGCACCACCGACCCCGAGGAACCGAGCACATTGCCGAAACGCACCAGGCAGCAAGTAAGCGGTGGGCGGCCGTTGACCTTGGCTTGGTCGGCCAGTTCAGCGGCGGTGGCCTGGAGCACCTGCTCAGCCAGGCGCTTGGATGCACCCATGACATTGGTGGGCCGCACAGCCTTGTCTGTGGAGATCAGCAGAAAGCGCTCCACCCCATGGGCCGCCGCGGCTTGGAGCAAGGTGCGAGTGCCAAGAACGTTGTTCTGCAGGCCCACCAAGGGGTTAGCCTCCACCAAAGGCACGTGTTTATAGGCTGCGGCGTGGAAAATGGTATCCACCTGATAGCGCTGAAGCAGGCGATGGAGCAGGGCCTGGTCGCCCACGGAACCGAGCACCGGCTCGATCTCGGGCCGGGGAAGGACCTTGGAACGGCGTAGCTCCTGGTCGATGGTGTAGAGGGCTGGCTCGCTGCGCTCCAGCAGGATCAATCGCTCGGGGGCCAGGGCGAGGATCTGGCGGCAGAGCTCGGCACCGATCGAGCCACCGGCTCCGCTCACCAACACAGTACGGCTGCGGACGCTGGCCGCTAGGAGCTGGGGATCAGGCTCCACCGGATCGCGGCCCAGCAATTCCTCAATGGCGATGGGCCGCAGGGAATCGATGCGGGTGCGGCCGGCGGAGATCTCTTCAACACTGGGCACCTGCAGCACGGGGATGCCGTAGGGATGGAGATCGTCCAGGATGCGGCGGCGCCGGCTGCGATTGAGAGAGGGGATGGCCAGCAGGATCTGGCTGGGGGTCTCCCTGGCGATCAGTCCGGGCAGCCGCTGGGGGGGCACCACGGCAAGCCCGTTGATCTGACGGCCCCAGAGGTGGGGATCATCATCCACAAAAGCAAGCAGGCGATGGCTGTGGGCGTAGCGCAGGGCAGAGGCCAGCTGCATGCCCGCGTCGCCGGCGCCATAGATCACGGCAGTGACCTGGAAGCCGCTACGAGAACGAGACTGGGCCTGGAGCAGCAGGTCGCGCAGCAGCAAACGCAGCAGACCAGTGAGAACCGTGAGCAGCAGCCAGAGCAACAACCAGCTGCTACGCGGTGGCGCCGTGAGCTGCAGCAGCCAACCCAGGCCACTGACCAGCACCACCACCACCAGGTTGCGCAGGCTGAGGGCGTAGAAGGCAGGGCTGCCCGAGTACCGGGTAATGCCCTTGTACTGCCCGCTGAAGGCATACACCGCCGGTGCAATCAGCCAGGCGCCAGCAAACATCCAGGAACATTGGCGCAGCTGGGCAGGCCAAGGATCGTCCAGGCGCATGGCAAAACTCAGCCACACCGCCAGCGGGATGACCAGCAGGTCAGCGGCAATCAACAGGTAGCGGCGGCGCCTGGGCGGCAGCTCTAACAGACGGCTGAGGGCGCTATGGAGTGCCATGGCGTACGACTTTGCCGCATCATCGCTGCAAATCAATCCCAGGCCAAGTCAATCGTACGTGGCACCGCCACGTTTGTTGGTTTGAACGACACAACCAGTCCACTGGGGCCTCTGCCACGTCAACGTCTCTGCACGGCCGCGTTCTGGGAGGCAGTGCTGAAGGGCATGGCCACGCGCCGGTCGAGCCAAACCCCCAAGCCCAGCTCAAGCACAGCCAGGGGCAGCACCCAGGCCCAGCCTGCCAGCAGTAGGGCCAGGGCCAGCAGGGCGGTGGCGGCGATGTAGAGGCCGGCCACGCGAGCGTGGGGCCAGCCGGCCTGGTGAAGGCGCTGATAGAGATGAAGACGATGGGCCTGAAACACCCGCTGGCCGGCCAGCAGGCGGCGTGGTACACAGAGGCAGGCATCGCCGAGCAGGGGGGTGGCCACCAGCAGCAGCCCGAGGGCCTCAGGCCAACTGGACGCCTGCAGCACCAGACCAGCGAACACCGCCCCGAGGAAGGTGCTGCCCACGTCTCCCATGAACACCTTGGCGGGACTCCAGTTCCAGGCGAGAAAACCGAACAGGGCGCCCACCAGCGCCCAGAGGGGCTCGGTCGGTGTCGGCAGCTGGCTGGTGCCGGCGGCGATGGCGATGGCCAGGCAGCCGGCCACCAGCCCATCGAGGCCATCCATGAAATTGATGAAGTTGATGACTGCGGTGACGGCGATCAGCAGCAGAGCAACGACCAGGGGCAGCAGCCACCAGCCCAGGCCCACAAACAGCCGCTGGGCCAGGGGGCTCAGGAAGGTGATGAGCAAGGCAGTGGCCAACTGCACGCCGTAGCGCCAGCTGGCCGGAAGGTTGTGGCGATCGTCGAGCACGCCCACCAGGGCCAGGGGGAGGGTCAGCAGGGGCAGGAGCCCGGGCAGCCGCTGGTTCCAGGACGCGTCGGGTATGGCAATCGCCAGAACGCTTGCGGTGGAGGCCACCAGCACGAAGGCCAGCCCGCCACCCCGGGGCGTGGGCAGGCGATGGGAACTGCGGGCGTTGGGCTGGTCGAGCAGGCGGCGGCGCAGCTGGGGCAGCAGCATGCAAAGCAGCGCCCAGCTTGCGGCGGCACCCAAGGCAACGGCCACAGCAGGCATCAGCACGGGATCAGGAGCAGGTGGGAAAGGGCTGGGGGGGCTCGGCGAGCAGTTGGTGGGCGGGCACAAAGCCGGCCAGATCGGCGCCCATGCGCAGCACCGCCTCGAAGGCCTTGGGCGAGCGCAGCATCAGCGGTGCTGCCAGCAGCAGGAACAGTCGGTTGGGGATCCGCAGCAGGCGGCAACGGCGGGCGGGATCGCCGGGGGGCTGGGCCTGTTGCAGGGCGCGCAGCATGGCGCGGTAGCTGAGCTGCACATCACCGCCGAGGGGGATGCGGGCCGGCTGGGCTGGATCCCAGCCGGCAGCGGTGAGCTGCCGCGCCAGGTGAAAGGCCACCGCCGCCAGCTGGCGGGCGTGGATGGGCTGCCGCAGACCAGTGTGGGCGGGCAGGGGCAACAGGGGCAGGCGGCGCAGCAGCTGAAGCAGGCGGCTGAGGTTGCGGTCTTGGTACCGGCCCACCTGGCCATAGATCAGAGTGGGCTGGAGGATGCGGCAGCTGACCTGCAGACGGTGGCAGGTGGCGAGTAGCTGTTCTTCCGCCCCGCTCAGCCGGGCCACCAGCTGGCGATCAAAACCGTTTGCAGCAAAGCGTTTGGTCAGGGCGGAGGAGGAGGAACAGGCGATCAGGCCGCGCAGACCAGCCAGACGCTCGGGGTGTTCGCG
>JBIIXY010000160.1:0-3957 GCA_044347105.1 Prochlorococcaceae cyanobacterium | reverse complement strand
CCACCATGATCTGGCCCACCCGGTAGTGCTGGGTCACATGGCCGCCGAAGATCGCGCTCACCCCCTCCAGGGCGCCGGCGGCGATCACGGTGCGGGCTCCGCCGCCCTTCTCCTCCGCCGGCTGAAACACCAGCCGCACCCCCACCGTCGGCGGCTCGGCAGCCAGCAGGTGGGCGGCGCCGAGCAGCATCGCCACATGGGCGTCGTGGCCGCAGGCGTGCATGCGTCCCGGCTCCTGGGAGGCAAAGGGCAGTTGGGTCGACTCCTCCCCGGGCAGGGCGTCCATGTCGGCCCGCAGGGCGATGGTGGTGCTGGCCTGCTGGGGCCCGATCCGCCCGATCACGCCGCTGCCCACCCCGTTGTAGGCGTACGGAATCGCCAGGGCATCGAGCTCGGCCATGATCCGCGCCGCCGTGCGCTCCTCCTCGAAGGCCAGCTCGGGGTGGCGGTGCAGGTCACGGCGCAGCGCGCGCATGCGCGTCACCAATGGCTCCGGCACGGCCTGTGGGTCCATGGCGTTCTCCTGCCGGCTCGATCTCGCTTTCCCAGGCTGCAGCCGCCTGCGGCGGGTTTGCGACGGGCGGGTCGGCAGGATCGATCCCGCGGCACGATTGCCGCTCAGCAGGCACCCCATGCCTTCTGCTGCAGCTGGTAGCCATCGCCACAAACGTTCCGCAGCAGCGGGGTGAATCTGTTGGGGCGGAAGTGGCTTCTAGGGTTCCGATTCCTCCCCCCTCAAAGGGCGTTTGCCCCGCAGGTTGGTGGAATGCCTGGTCCGAGAGAAGCCCACCGGGTTCGCCCGGTTGCACGGAGGGACAAAAGCCCGGGAGACCGCTTCAACCGACCCCGTGCATTCCCATGAGCGATCCCACCGGCGCGTCCTCCGGCCCTGAAGGCGCGTTTGAACGTCCCCGGGGCCAGCAGGGCGCCGAGGCGCTGGAGAAGGAGGCCCGCCTGCCGCTCACCGGCTGGCAGCAGGAGGTGGACCAGGCCCACCGCTTTGGCCTGGAAGCCGCCGACAGCATCATCGACCGGCGCATCTCCACCTTCTCCCGCGGTGAGCTGCCCCACTACGCGGGCATCAACACCTTCATGAAGGCGCCCTACATCGAAGACGTGAACCGCGTCGGCGAATTCGACGTGGCGGTGGTGGGCGTACCCCACGATTCCGGCACCACTTACCGGCCCGGCACCCGCTTCGGCCCGCAGGGTATCCGCCGGATCTCAGCCCTCTACACCCCCTACAACTACGAAATGGGGGTGGATCTGCGCGAGCAGATCAAGCTCTGCGATGTGGGCGACATCTTCACGATCCCGGCCAACAACGAGAAGAGCTTCGACCAGATCTCCAAGGGCATCGCCCACATCTTCGCCAGTGGCGCCTTCCCGATCATTCTCGGCGGCGACCACTCGATCGGCTTCCCCACCGTGCGCGGCATCTGCCGCCATCTGGGCGACAAGAAGGTGGGCATCATCCACTTCGATCGCCATGTCGACACCCAGGAGATCGACCTCGACGAGCGCATGCACACCTGTCCGTGGTTCCACGCCACGAACATGGCCAACGCCCCGGCCAAGAACCTGGTGCAGCTGGGCATCGGCGGCTGGCAGGTGCCGCGGGAGGGGGTGAGAGTGTGCCGCGAGCGGGGCACCAACGTGCTCACGGTCACCGACATCTGCGAGATGGGACTGGAGGCCGCCGCCCAGTTCGCCATCGAGCGCGCCACCGATGGCACCGACTGCGTGTACATCTCCTTCGACATCGACTGCATCGATGCCGGATTCGTGCCGGGCACCGGCTGGCCCGAGCCGGGCGGTCTGCTGCCGCGTGAAGCCCTCAAGCTGCTGGAGCTGATCGTGCGCAACGTGCCGGTGTGCGGCCTGGAGCTGGTGGAGGTTTCCCCCCCCTACGACATCAGCGACATGACCTCGCTGATGGCCTGCCGGGTGATCTGCGACACCATGGCCCACCTGGTGGTGAGCGGCCAGCTGCCACGCCAGCAGACACCCAGCTGGATCAGCGACGTCTGCAACATGCACGTCGATCAGACGTGGAGGTGAAGTCATGCATGAAGTCGACATGACCAAGTGCCTGGTGCTCTCCATGCAGGAGTGGCGCCAGCAGCATGCACCGCACACCCCACAGGTGGATCGCCTGCATCTCCAGGTGGGCACCTTCACCTGCGTGGAGCCCGACCAGCTGGTCACCACCTGGCAGGCGGCCGTGCGCGGCAGCTGGCTGGAGGGGGCGGAACTGGCGATCGAGTCCGTGCCCCTGGTGGGACGCTGCCTCGCCTGCAACAGCACCTACAGCCCCGATCCCGAGCAGGCCTACCGCTCCCCCTGCTGCAACCACCCGATGGAGGAGATCGTGAGCGGCCGGGAACTGCGCATCCGCTCCGTCGACTACCGGCTGCCGGAGCCCCCATCCCCAACCCCCTTCGCCACCGCGGCAGCGGTGTAACGGCCATGCACATGCCCCTGGAAGACACCCTTGACCTCAACCTGCTGGCCGCCAACCAGCACCAGGCCGAGCACAACCGCGACCACTTCGATGCCTGGCGACTGCTCTGCCTGAACGTGATGAGCAGCCCCGGCGCCGGAAAGACTTCCCTGCTGGAGCGCAGCCTCGCCGCCCTCGCCACCGACCTGCAGATGGCTGTGCTGGAGGGCGACATGACCACCCAGCTCGATGCCCAGCGGCTCGAAGCCGTGGGCGTGCCCGTGGTGCCGATCACCACCGGCCGTGCCTGTCACCTGGATGCGGCGATGGTGAGCGGCGGACTGAAGCTGCTGCGCCAGCGCCTCGATCCGGCCAGCCTCGACCTGCTCTGGGTGGAGAACGTGGGCAACCTGGTGTGCCCCGCCGAATTCGAGGTGGGGGAGCACCGCAAGGTGGCCCTACTCAGCGTCACCGAGGGCGATGACAAGCCGCTCAAGTACCCGGTGATGTTCCGCGAAGCGCACTGTGTGCTGATCACCAAGACCGACCTGCTCCCCTACCTGCCGGTCGATATCGAACGCATCGAGGCCCACATCCGCGCCGTGAACCCCCGCTGTGCGGTGATCCGCGTGTCGGCCAGCAGCGGTGAGGGCCTGGAGGCCTGGCACCAGTGGGTGCGCGACCAGCGGGCGGCGGTGGTTACGCCCCCGGCCAGCCAGGAGCCGGTTCCGGCGCTGGTGACGGCATGAGCGCCACCAGCTATTCCGCGGCCGGGCCCGCGGCCGAGAGCCTGCGCCGCGACCTCGAGAGCCAGGGTGTGCGCTACGCCCTGGCCAGCTATGTGGACCTCCACGGGGTGTGCAAGGCCAAGGCCGTCCCCCTCAGTCACCTCGGTCAGATGCTGGGGGGCTCGGAGCTGTTCACCGGCGCCGCCCTCGACGGCGTGCCCCAGGAGGTGAGCGATGACGAAGTCGCCGCCGTGCCCGACCCGGCCACAGCCACCGTGCTGCCCTGGCAGCGGGAGCTGGCCTGGATGGCCAGCGACCTCCATCTCCATGGCCAGCCGTTTGAGGCCTGCAGCCGCACCATCCTCAAGCGGGTGCAGGCCCAGGCAGCCGCCATGGGCTTCCGCTTCCACCTCGGCATCGAAACCGAGTTCTTCGTGCTGCGCCGGGATGAGCAGGGGCGGCCGGTGCCCCTGAGCCCACGCGACTGCCTCGACAAGCCGGCCTACGACGTGCGCACCCTGCTCGACAACCTCCCCTGGCTCGATGAGCTGGTGGCGGCGATGAACCAGCTGGGCTGGGGGGTGTATTCCTTCGATCACGAAGATGGCCCCGGCCAGTTCGAGATCGATTTCGATTACGCCGAGGTCGTCACCATGGCCGATCGGCTCACCTTCTTCAAGCTGATGGCCAAGGAGATCGCCCACCGCCATGGGCTGATCGCCACCTTCATGCCCAAGCCCTACGGCGATCGCACCGGCAGTGGCGCCCACTTCAACATGTCGCTGG
>JBIIXY010000159.1:0-3969 GCA_044347105.1 Prochlorococcaceae cyanobacterium | reverse complement strand
ACACGCCGGGCCACAGGGTGCGGCGCCAGGGCTGGATCGTGCTGATCGACACCGGTGCCTGCTACGGCGGCGAGCTGAGTGCCTACTGTCCGGAAACGGGCGCGATCGTGCAGGTGCCGGGGGCCCGTCAGCCGCTTGCTGCAGCGGCTGCCCAGCGCCAGGCTCTCTCGGCCGGCCGGCTCTGACTCAGGGCCCGGCCCTTGCTCACAGTCTTTCGCAGCAACCGCGTCGAGTTCCTGGCCGAACTGCTGGCCACCCAACTGCGCCTCAACCCGCCGGGGGTGATCGAGCAGGTGCAGGTGGTGGTCAACACCTGGCCCACCAGCCGCTGGCTCGGCGAGCAGATCGCCCTGGGGCTCTGCGATCCGGCCGATCCTCCCGGCGGCGGCATCGCCGCCAACCTGCGTTTTCCCTTCCCGGCCAGCCGCCTGCGCGAGCTGGTGGATCAGCTGCTCGCAGGTGACGCTGGCGGGTGGGGACCGATCCCGGGCGGCACCGACCCCTGGCGCGCCCAGAACCTGGTATGGCCGGTGCTGGAACTGCTGCCCGCCCTGCTGCAGGAGCCGGAGGCCGCCCCACTGCGGCAGTGGCTGGAGCGGCGCGCCAGCGATCACCGCTGGCTGGATGCGCCGCTGTGGCAGCTGGGGCGCGCCATCGCCGACGCCCTCGACGACTACGGCCTCTACCGCCCCGCCATGCTCGAGGCCTGGCTGGAAGGGCGCGACCTCGACGCAGCGGGCCAGCCCCTGACCGAGGCCCTGCGCTGGCAGCCGCTGCTGCTGCGCCAGCTGACGCAACGGCTGGAACGGCTGCCGTTCGGCCTGCGGGCCCGGGCCGCGATCGCCCTGCTGCAGCAGGGCCACCCTCCCGGCGACACCCCGCCATTCCCGGGCCAGCCCCTGCGCCTGTTCGGCCTCAGCAGCCTGGCACCGGTACAGGTGGAGCTGCTACAGGCCCTCTCCCAGCACATGGCGGTGGAGCTCTACCTGCTCACCCCCTGCCGCGACCTCTGGCTGCGCCACGACGCCCGGGCCGGCGAACCATTGGGGAGCGACTGGCTGCTGGCGGTGTCGGGCCTGGAGGCCCGCTTCGGGCGGCTGGGGGCGGAGTTCCAGCAACTGCTGGAGGCCAGCGGCGACACCCAGCCGGGCGACTGGGATGACCACGACGCCTTTTTCCTGCCGGCCAGCGTTGCCGGAGAAAGGGCCACCCTGCTGGAGCAGCTGCAGGAGCGGCTGGCCACGGGCGAGACCGACCAGCCCCTGCGGCGCTTGCCCAGCGACACCTCCCTGGAGTTCCACGCCTGCCCGGGGCGGCTGCGGCAGCTGCAGATCGTGCGCGACCGGCTGCTGCAGCTGCTGGCCGCCGATCCCGAGCTTGAACCGCGCGACATCCTGGTGATGACGCCCCAGGTGGAGGCCTTCGCGCCGCTGGTGGGGGCGGTGTTCGGCGACAGCGATGCCACCGGCGTGGCGCTGCCCTGGCGCCTCACCGACCGCAGCCAGCAGAGTGAGGCCGGCATCAGCCAGGGCCTGCTGACCCTGCTGCAGCTGGCCGGCGATCGGCTCACGGCCACAGCCCTGGAGGCCGTGCTCGGCTGCGCGCCCCTGCTCCTCCACCAGGGCATCGACCCGGCCGAGGCCGGCGAGATCACGGCCCTGCTCCAGCGCAGCGGCTTTCGCTGGGGCCTCGATGGCCGCGCCCGCGGCGGCGAACCGCGCCACAGCCTCAGCTGGGCGATCGACCGGCTGGTGCTCGGCCTGGTGCTGCCCGACACGCCCGGGCTGGCGCCGGCCGACACGGCACCGCTGGCGATGGCCGGCAGCCTGGAGCAGCAGGGGCGCTGGCTGGCGCTGTTGCGGCAGCTGCTGCAGAGCCTGCGCTGGCTGGGGAAGGCGCGCAGCGTGGCCGACTGGGTGAGCGGCGTGCGCGAGCAGCTGGCGGTCCTGTTCGGCGATGGCGGCGAGCGCGCCTGGGAGCTGCAGGCCCTGCAGGCGGTGCTGGCCGACTGGCACGCCGTCGCCGGCGCCAGCCCTTTGCTGCTGGAGGCGCCGGTGGTAGCGGAGGTGCTTGGGGAGCGGTTGAGCCAGGGCAGCGGCCGCTTCGGCCACCGCTCCGGCGCCCTCACGATCAGCGCCCTGGAGCCGATGCGCGCCATCCCCCACAAGGTGGTGGTGCTGATGGGCCTCGATGCCGGCGCCTTCCCGCGCCAGCGCCAGCGCCCGGGCTTCCACCTGCTCGAGCAGCAGCGCCGCCTCGGCGATCCCAGCAGCGGCGATCAGGACCGCTACGTGCTGCTGGAGAGCCTCCTCTCGGCGCGCCAACACCTGCTGATCAGCTGGAGCAACCGCGACGAGCGCACCGGCGAAGCGCAGGAGCCGGCCGCGCCGGTGCGCCAGTGGCTGGATCTGCTGGCCCAGCAGCTGCAGGGCCAGGGCCCCCTCCCCCTGCGCGAGCACGCCGCCAGCCCGCTGGAGCGGCGCAACTTCCTGAGCGAGCCCCCCTGGCCCCCCGCCAGCTGCGACTGGCGTCTGCTGCTGGCCCGCCGCCAGCTGGAGCAGGCCCCCGAGGCGGCGGTGCAGGGGCTGGCCTGGCGGGACAACGAACACGAGCCGGAACCAGGCCGCGAAGACGCAGGCCGCACCCTGGATCCCACTGCTGCTGCCAGTGCCAGTGCCAGTGAAGCTGACGCCTGGGCGGATCTGCGCGCCTGGATCGAAGCCCCCCAGGGCCGCTGGCTGGAAGACCTGGGCCTGCGGCCGCGCGAGTGGGACGAGCCGGTACGCGACCTGGAGGATCTGCAGCTCGATGAACGACACCGCGCCGCCCTGCTGCGGGCCCAGCTCGATGGCGATGGCCTGCCACCGCCGCAGCTCGATCCCGACTGGACCACGCTCGAGCGCGGCCGCGGCGTGCTGCCCCCCCTGGCCGCCGGCGAGCTGGAAGTGGAGCAGCTGCGGCAACGCTGGCGCTCGCTGCAGGAGTGTCTGGAGCGGCTGGGGCCTGGCCGCCCGGAGCCGGCCAGCTGGCAGGGGCTGGAGGCGGTGCTGCCCTGGCGCGGCCGACTGCTGGTGCTCGCCCACACCGGCAAGGCCCGCTGCCGCCAGCGGTTGCGGCTGTGGCTGGAGCTGCTGCTGGCGGCGGCCGCCGGCCAGGCCCCGGCCGGCGGCGCCCTGGTGGGGCGCGACCAGCAGCAGTTCCGGCTGCTGGAGCAGTTCACGGCGCCGCCGGCCTCCCGCGCCGCCGAGCTGCTGGAGCAGCTGATCCAGTGGCGCGAGCAGCACCGCCACCGCTGCTGGCCCCTGCCGCCGGAAACCGGCTGGGCCTATGCCGCCGCCGAAGTGGCCAAACCGGGCAAGGGCAGGAGCAAAGCCCGCGACGCCTGGGAGGGGGGCTTTCAGACCAGGGGTGAACGGCACGATGCGGTGATGGCCCTCTGCTTCGGCAGCGATCAGCCCCTGGCCGAGCTGCTCACCCCGCCTGTGCAGGAGCTGGCCCTGGCGCTGCACGGCCCCCTGCTGGAGTTCCGGCAGGAGGTGAAGGGATGACGCTGCCTCCCTTCGAGCCCAATGGCATGCCGCTCAGCCCGGGCATCCGCCTGCTGGAGGCCAGCGCCGGCACGGGCAAGACCTTCGCCCTGGCCCATCTGGTGCTGCGCCTGGTGAGCGAGGGGCCCCGGCCGCTGGCGATCGAGCAGCTGCTGGTGGTCACCTTCACCGACGCCGCGGCCGCCGAACTGCGCGACCGCATCGCCCGCCGCCTGCAGCAGGCGCTCGGGCTGCTCGAAGCGATCGCGGCAGCCAGCGCGGACCCTGAAATTCCGGCGCCTCCCTTGCCGGCGGATCTGGATCAGCCCCTGGCCGACTGGCTGGTGGCCCAGGGGCCGGATCCCTCGCCGCTGCTGCGCGGCCGGCTGCTGCTGGCCCTGGAGCAGCTCGATCGCGCCGACATCACCACCATCCACGGCTT
>JBIIXY010000158.1:0-3997 GCA_044347105.1 Prochlorococcaceae cyanobacterium | reverse complement strand
TCGGAAACGTTGATCCTGCTCTCGGCCACGCCGCACGACGGCAAGCCGGAGAGTTTCGCGAGCCTGATGAACATGCTCGATCCCACGGCGATCGCCGATCCGAGCCGATACAGCAAAGACGACATCAAGGATCTCTATGTGCGGCGCTTCCGCAAGGACGTGATCGCCGATCTGCGCAGCAGCGTCAAAGAGCGCGACACCGCCGATGTGGAGTGCCCGGCCAGTGAGCGGGAGGAGCGTGTGTTCGCGCTGCTCAAAGATCTCAAACTCCCCGACAGCGACGCCAGGGCCAAGGCCGGCCTGCTGTTCAAGACCACCCTGGCCAAGAGTCTGCTGTCGAGTCCGATGGCGGCGCTGGAAACGGTGCGCAACCGGCTGAAACGGCTGGAGGCCGCCGCCACGGCGGGTGGTCCGGCCGATGCCGACCGCGCCGCCCTGCAGGAGCTGGAGCCCTTGCTGGCCGGAATCGGCCCGGCCGACTTCTCCAAATACCAGCGCCTGCTGCAGCTGATCCGCACGGATTGGAACTGGAGCGGCAAGGATCCCCGCGATCGGATCGTGCTGTTCACCGGCCGTCGTGAAACCCAGCGCTTTCTGGTGGAGCACCTCGCCGCCGACCTGGGCCTGCCCAAGGGCGCGGTGGTGGGCCTCGATGGCGCCATGCCCGATGTGGATCAAACGAAGGTGGTGGAGCAGTTCGCCCAGGAGAAGGACGCGGTGCGGATCCTGGTGGCCACCGAAGTGGCTTCCGAGGGCCTCAACCTGCACTACCTCAGCCACCGGCTGGTGCATGTCGACATCCCCTGGTCGCTGATGACGCTGCAGCAGCGCAATGGCCGCATCGACCGCTATGGCCAACCGCAGCAACCCCAGATCCGCTACCTGCTCAGTTGCTCGCTCAGCGAGGGCATGGGTGACGCCGAGAAGGTGCTGCGCCTGCTCAAGCGCAAGGACGAGCAGGCCCAGCAGAACATCGGCGATCCGGCGGTGTTTCTGGGGGTGTACGACGCCGTTGGCGAGGAGGAGGAGATCAGCCGGGCATTCGAGAGCGGCACGGTGGAGGCGCTGGAGCAGCGCATGGATGCCAATGCCGAGCCCTACCTGCAGCAGGGCAGCGGCGACAGCTTGTTTGAAGAACTCTTCGGCAGCGAGCCAGCAGACGATGGCGATGGCGCCGCTGCTGCCCCGCCGCCGCTGGCGGTGCAGCAGCGCCAGCCCTTCAGCCTGTTCCCCAATCTTTGGAGCTATGTGGACACGGCGCTGGAGGCGGTGGCGGAGCAGATGGAGCGCCGCGGCGAGACGCTGGATCTGCGCGCCGACGCGGATCAACAACGCCTGGAGATCACCCCGCCCAGCGATCTGCAGCGCCGCTACGATCGCTACCCACGGGAGCTGCAGCCGCCCCGGGGCCAGCGCCTGGTGCTCTCCACGGAAGTGGCCGCCCTGCAGCGGGCGCTGGAGCAGAGCCGCCGACAAGACAGCAGCCGGCCGGAGCTGGAATACCTCTGGGATCTGCATCCGTTGGTGGATTGGCTGGCCGACCGGGGCCAGATCAGCTTCCAGCGGCACTGCGCACCCGTGCTCCAGCTCAGTGATGGCCTGCAGCCTGGCGAGGTGGTGATGGTGTTTCAAGGCACGATCCCCAACCAGAAGGGGGTGCCGGTGGTGCAGGAGTGGGTGGCGGTGCGCTTTGCCGGCAGCGGCCTGAAGGTGGCAGGCGTGGAGCCGTTTGAGGCGGTGGCCGAGCGGCTGCAGCTGGGCCGCAAGCCCTACGCCAATCTCGATGCCCCGATCCCCGCTCACCTGGCCAAGCAGCTGCCCTATGCCGTGGAGCAGGCCCATGCCTATCTGCGGACGTGCGGGGAACGCTGGACCGCCCGCATGCAGCCGCAGCTGGAGGCCCAGCGCGAGCGCCTGAAGCGGTTGCGGAGCCGGCAGGAGGAGCAGCTGCAGCTGAGCTTCGCGGCCGACCAGCGGCCGCTGCAGATCAAGGAGAAACAGCGGCTGGCGGCGCAGAAGGCGATCGATGGGCGCTTCGACGATCACGAGCGCTTCGTGGCCGAGGTGATGACGATCGAACCGGCGCCGTACCTGAAGGTGGTGGCGGTGCTGCACCGCGACAGCAGTTGATCAAGCGACCCCCCTCAAACCTGCATAGCGTTTAAACCAGCACCTCCATTCCACCCGTATCGCGATGAGCTCTCTCCCATCCCTGATCACCTGCACGCCGGGCGTGCGCAGCGGCAAGGCCTGCGTGGCCGGAACGCGCATCACGGTGTCTGATGTGCTCGAGTATCTGGCCAGTGGCATGAGCCAGGAGGAGATCCTGACGGACTTCCCAGATCTGCAGCCTGAACATATTCAAGCAGTTCTCTTTGCAGCCAGGGACACCAATGGCCCCTCTAGCGATAAGCGATGAAGTCTTCAAGGGTCATGCCGATATCCTTCGCAATCTGCCGAAGCAATGGCGGAGAGATGTCGCGTCCTTTATGGAAAGGCACGGTGGTGCAGCGCCCCCTGGTATCCCTGAACTGCTGGTGGGAGCCCCGCTGGCGCACAAGCTCGAACCCCAGTTTTCTGAGGATGTCGGCCACTTCCGACGGTTTCAGAACGGGAACCGATCCCACGATCAGGCAGGCACGCAGATCTGCTGAAGGCCAACAAAATCGGCGTCCAGCTGTGGTTCGCCATCTTCTAGCAGCATGGCAATCACCTCCTGAAGGTTGGCCTGTAGTTCATCGAGGCTGTCTGCTTGGCTGTGGGCACCAGGGAAGCCCGGCACATAGCCCACGAGCAGGCCGGTGTCGGGGCAGCGCTCGATCACCGCTGAGAAGGTGCGCATGGAGGCCTGGTCGCTGCGTGCATTCTGTCGCCAGCACGTCTGCATCGCCCCACCACCCCTGACCCATGTCCCTCCCCGGCATCAGCAACGCCAACGAGTTCTATTCCGCGCACTACCTGGAGAGCGTGCTCACCGGCGACATCAAGAAGGTGCGCGATCGCTGGACCCAGGAGGCCAGGGCGCAGCTGGAGGCGGATCCGTCCGCCGAGGTGAGCACCCCCGATGCGGCCTTCAAGGCCCTGCGCAAACCCTGGCAGAAGCTGCGCGAGGCCGAGCTGGGCATCACAGCTGATCCAGCCGAGCGGCTGCGACTGCAGCGGCAGCTGTTCTTCCAGCCGCTGTGCGAGGCCCTGGGGTATCCCTTCACCCCGCGGGCGGAGCCCGTGCTGATCGGCGGCGAGGCGTATCAGATTCCGCTGCTGGCGGAGGTCGCCAACGCCAAAGGGGAGCCGTGGCTGTGGGTGGTGGAGTGCTTCAACCCCAGCGATGAGCCGGCCGATCCGCTGGAGCTCACGATTGCCACCGGCTGGGCCTGTCAGATCGACGATCCGTCGCTGGGCACGGTGCTCACCGATGCAGGCGGCCAGGGCAGCGAAACCTGGGAGGAGCTGATCTCCGAGCGGGTGTTTGGCCAGGAGATCCCGCCGCGCTGGGTGCTGGCGGTGAGCCGCGACCAGCTGCTGCTGATCGACCGGCAGAAATGGGCGGCCTCCCGGCTGCTGCGCTTTGAGCTCAACACCCTCCTGGGTGAGACCAACCCCGATGCCCTGCTGGCGGCGGCCACGCTGCTGCACCGCGAGCACACCTGCCCCACGGGCGGCGGCACACCGCTGCTCGATGAGCTGGATGAAAACAGCCACAAGCACGCCTATGAGGTGAGCGGCGATCTCAAATACGCCCTGCGCCGCTCGATCGAGCTGCTGGGCAATGAGGTGGTGGCGTTCATCAAGGGGCAGAAGAAGGGTGTGTTTGAGGAGCGGCTGGACCCCGAGCAGCTGACGCTGGAGCTGCTGCGCTTCATGTACCGGCTGCTGTTCCTGTTCTTCATCGAAAGCCGCCACCAGGAGCTGGGCTATGCGCCGATGGGCAACGACGTGTTCCGGCTCGGCTACAGCCTCGAAAGCCTGCGCGATCTCGACACGGCCGAACTGGCCA
>JBIIXY010000068.1:0-12835 GCA_044347105.1 Prochlorococcaceae cyanobacterium | reverse complement strand
GCGGAAGTAGTTGTTGTTGATCAGCCGCTGGCCGGTGGCCGCTTCCCAGAGGTCGTAGATCATCTCCCGCTCGCGGAAGATGTAGAAGAACGGCGTCTGGGCGCCCACGTCGGCCAGGAAGGGGCCCAGCCAGAGCAGGTGGTTGGCGATGCGGTTGAGCTCCAGCATCAGCACGCGGATATAACTGGCGCGCTTGGGCACCGGCACATCGGCCAGGCGTTCGGGTGCATTCACCACGATCGCCTCGTAGAACATGCCGGCCGCATAGTCCATGCGGCTCACGTAGGGCACGAACATCACGTTCGTGCGGTTCTCGGCGATCTTCTCCATGCCGCGGTGCAGGTAGCCGATCACCGGCTCGCAATCCACCACGTCCTCGCCGTCGAGGGTCACCACCAGCCGCAGCACCCCGTGCATCGAGGGGTGATGGGGGCCGAAGTTGACCACCATCGGCTCCGTGCGCGTCTCCAGCTGCGTCATGGGGGCCGAGGGCTTCAGGCGATGGCAGTGATCTTAGGAAGGCAGGGCGGCCAGAACGTCCGTGGCGGCAAAGTCGTCTCCCTTGAACAGCAAGGGGGCGTTGAGGACCTTGGCCAGGCCGTAGCTGAAGCAGTCGCCCAGATTCAGCCCGGCCCGGTGGCGGCCCTTGCCGTAGCGGCGCCAGCCCTGCAGAGCCCACTGCACGTGCAGCTCCTCCAGCGGCACGGCCGTGATCGCAACACGGCTGAGCAGCAGATCCAGTTCGGCCTGGCCGGCCGGGCCGAGTTGCCGCTCCACCACCATCCGGGCCTCCAGCAGGGTGGCGGTGTCGATCACCATCGGCTTCACACCGGCAACCCGTCGTCGTCGTAGAGCTCGGCCTGGAGCTCGGCGCTGCTGCGTTGATCCGGCCAGGGCAGTCGCTTGAAGCGTTGCAGCAGTTCCAGCACGGCAGCCTTTCTGGCTTCGGCCTTCTGGTTGGCGCTGTCGGGTTCGCTCCGCTCCAGCTCCGCCCGCAGCGCCTGGCGCACCGCATCGGTGACGGTGGTGGAGCGCCGCGCCGCCAGCTCCTTGGCCATGGCGTGGACCGCGGGGTCCTTGATGTTCATACCCATGGGATGTTCATGCCCATGGCAAGGAGGGGTAGAAAGCCGTGCTGCTTCTACCCTCGCTGGTCAGGTGCGGCCCCGGTTCAGGATGGCGGGATGGCGTCTCCCCAGGCCTTCGACCATGTGCCCGTGCTGGCGGAGTCCGTGCTGGCGGGCTTCGCCGAGCTGGGCGAGCTGCTGGCGGCGCGCCCTGGTGGTGGCGGCACGCTGATCGACTGCACCCTCGGCGGCGGCGGCCACAGCGCGCTGCTGCTGCAGGCCCATCCCGGCTTGCGCGTGGTGGGGCTGGACCAGGACCCGAGCGCCCGTGCCGCCGCCGCCGAGCATCTCGCCCCGTTTGCCGATCGCGCCACGATCGTGGCCACCAACTTCGCCGATGTCGTGCCCACCCAGCCGGCCGTGGCGGTGCTGGCCGACCTGGGGGTGAGCAGTCCGCAGCTGGATGTGGCGGCGCGGGGCTTCAGCTTCCGCCTGCCCGGCCCGCTCGACATGCGCATGAACCCCGAAGCGGGCGAGACCGCTGGCGAGCTGATCGATCGGCTCGAGGAGGCGGAGCTGGCCGATCTGATCTACGCCTATGGGGAGGAGCGGCTGTCGCGGCGCATCGCCCGCCGCATTCAGGAGCAGGGGCCCTGGGGGGATCCGGAGCGGCCGCGCGATACCGCCGAACTGGCCTACCTGGTGGCCGGCTGCTACCCGCCCCAGGCCCGCCGGGGCCGCATCCACCCGGCCACCCGCACCTTCCAGGCCCTGCGCATCGCCGTGAACGACGAACTGGGGGTGCTCGACCGGCTGCTGGCGGCCGCCCCCGACTGGCTGGTGCCCGGCGGTCTGCTGGCGATCATCAGCTTCCATTCGCTGGAAGACCGGCGGGTGAAGACGGCGTTTCTGGCCGATGAGCGGCTGGAGCGCATCACCCGCAAGGCGATCCAGGCCAGCCCCGAGGAGGCCGAGGCCAACCCCCGCAGCCGCAGCGCCCGGCTGCGGATCGCCCGGCGGCGGCAGCCGGCGGCCTGAGCGGCAGCATGGGCAATCAGCTGGGCCTGAGCGTGAGCGGCGTGGATTGGATCTGGTGGACCGCGCTGCTGATTCAGCTGCTGGCCATCCCCGGCACCCTGTTGCCGGTGCTGCCCGGGCTGGCCCTGCTGCCGCTGGGCACTGGTCTGTGGCTGTGGCAGGTGGGTTGGAGCGCAGGCTGGCCGGCCTTTGCCCTGGCCTGCCTGCTGCTCGCCCTGGGCTGGGGGGCCGATGCCCTGGGCCTGGTGCTCGGTCCGGCCCGGTTGCAGGCCACCCGCTGGGCCTACATCGGTGCCGGCCTCGGTCTGCTGGTGGGACTGTTCGGTCTGCTGCCGGCGCTGCCGGTGGGCGGTCCGCTGCTCGGTGCCCTGCTGGGACCGCTGCTGGGGGCGGGCCTGGGCGAACTGCTGAGCGCACCCACATCGCTGGGGCCCTTGGGCCTGCTGCGCCTGCGCCGCTCCCTTGTGGTGGGCCTGGCGGTGGTGGCCGGCATGCTCGTGAGCCGAGTGGCCCAGCTGCTGCTGGCGGTGGTGGGGGTGGGCGGCTTCCTGCTGCTCAGCCGTTGACGCCTCCGGCCAGCAGGCCGGTGCGGTCCTCGGCACCGAACAGCTGGCGGTAGGCCGCCGTGGCCACGCACAGGCTCAGGGGGGCGGCGGCCAGCAGCCCCACGCCGCAGAGCAGGGCCCCGGCCAGCAGGATGGCGCTCTGCACGACCACCAGCAGCAACACCATCCACCACTGCCGGTCCACCACCTGGCGGCCGCGCTGCAGGCTGGCCATCGGCCCCAGGCCTCCCAGCAGCGCCAGCCAGGGCAGGAAGGTCTGGCCCACGGCCAGGTAAAAGAGCAGCCCCAGGGCCACCAGCAGCGGCAGGGCGCCCAGCCAGGGCTGCAGCTGGCCGAGCCCAAGGGCCAGCAGGGCGGCCGGCAGCACGATCGCGAACAGCAGCAGGGCGAACAGCAGCTGGCGCAGCAGCAGCCGGCCGGCCGCGCTGCCATCCCAGCGCAGGAAGCTGCCCAGGTTGGGGCGCCCGCCCTCCAGGGCGCTCCAGGCGCCGCGGATCAGCCCCACCGTGCCCCAGAGGCTCACCAGCAGATGGCCCACGGCACCCACCAGGGTGGCCAGCACCACCACCAGGGCTGGCGGCTGGCTGGCCTCCGGCAGCGAGGCGAGGTTGGCCAGGGCCTGGAAGACCAACGACAGGCCACCGCTGAGCAGGGTGAACAGCACGAAGGGCCAGGGGGCGCGGCAGAAGGCGGCCCAGCCATCCCGCACGGCCTGATCGAGCTGGATGCGGCCGGTCGCCGAAGGGGTCGATGCCATGGGTTGCAGCACGCGCTGGCCTGGCCGGACCGTAGCTGTGGCCCCTACCCCTGTCAGCGGCGCAACTCCGCCACCGCCTCGCTCACCACGCTGATCGCCAGCTCGATCTCGGCGGCGGTGGTGGTGGCCCCCAGCCCGAAGCGGATCGAGGCGGCTGCCTCAGGGCGGCTGCGCCCAAGGGCGGCCAGCACGTGGGAGGGGGAGCCCTGGCTGCAGGCCGAGCCGCTGCTCACCGCCAGCCGGCGCCGCAGCCGCTGGTGCAGGGCCGCCCCATCCACCCCCAGCACGGTGATGTTCAGGTTGTGGGCCAGGCGCTCCGGCCCCGGCGGTGGACCGTTCAGCGCGATGCCGCCGAGGGATTCCAGGCCCGCCCACAGGTGGTCGCGCAGGGCCGCCAGCCGCTCGGCTTCCCGGGCCTGGCGTTCGCTGCCCAGGGTCAGGGCCTCCCCCAGCCCCACCACCAGCGGCACCGCCACGCTGCCCGCCCGCCGCCCGCCCTCCTGGCCGCCGCCATGCAGCTGGGGGCCCAGCTCCAGGCCGGGGCGCACCAGCAGGGCCCCCACCCCCTTCGGCCCCCCGCACTTGTGGCCGCTGAGGCTGAGCAGGTCGATGCCCTGGGTGGCCATGGCCAGGGGCAGGTGGCCGGCGGCCTGGGCAGCGTCCACGTGCAGCAGGGCCCCGTGGGCGCGGCAGAGCGCAGCCACCGCCGCCAGGGGCTGGAGCACGCCGATCTCGTTGTTGGCGGCCATCACGCTCACCAGCAGCACGTCGTCGCCGAGAGCAGCCGCCAGGGCGTCGGGATCGAGGCGTCCATCGCTGCCCACCGGCAGCAGGCTGAGGGGAAAACCATGGCGCTCGAGATAGTGCAGCGGATCCAGCACAGCCCGGTGTTCGCTCACCAGGCTCACCAGCCGCCGGCGCCCGCTGGCCCCGGCCAGAGCGGCTTCGGCCGTGCCCTTGAGGGCCAGGTTGTTGGCCTCGGTGGCGCCGCTGGTGAACACCACCCACTCCGCTCTGGCCCCAAGGGCGGCCGCCACCTGGGCGCGGGCCAGCTCCACCGCGGCGGCGGCCTCCAGGCCCGGCCGGTGGCCGCGGCTGGAGGCGTTGGCGGGGTGCTCGCTCCACCAGGGCGCCATCGCCGCCAGCACGGCCGGATCGCAGGGGGTGCTGGCCTGGTGGTCGAGGTAGGCGAGCATGGCTGGTCGTGCCTGCTCCCATGCTGACAACCGAGCGCCGGTGCTGGGCAGTCCCGGCCGCCCTGGCGCTGCTGCCAGGCCTGCTGTTGCCTTTGGGCGCCCGGGCCGAGCCCCCCTCGCGGCCGCCGGGTCTGGTGGTGCTGGAGGAGCGGCCCAGCCAGGAGGGGCCGCGGGTGCTGGGGATCTACGCACCCCGCCAGGATCCGGCCAGCCCCGGGCTGTGGCGGGTGAGCTTCTGGCAGCAGCGCGGTGTGGACGTCACCATCCGCACCGACAGCGTGCGCTGTTCAGCCACCGCCCCGATGCGGCTCACCAATGAGTTGGGCAGCTGGCAGCTGGCGGAGCTCAACCCCGGCGGCACGATCCATCCCGGCAATCGGGTGCACCACCTGGTGTGGTGGGCCGTGTGCCATCCCGAGCTGGCCGGCCGTGAGCCGGCTGAGCTCACGGCTGTGGCCCGCCAGCTGGGCTACAGCGGCAGCCTGCGGGAATCCGTGCAGAACCTGCCTGGACGGGGCCGCTGAGGCTCTGCAGACTGGTGCCCATGAGCACTGATCCCATCTCCACGCCCGAACCGGCTGCCGCAGAGGTGGCCGCGGACCTTGCCCCGGCCCGGCTGCTGCTGGTGGACGACGAGCCCGGTCTGCGCGCCGCCGTCACCGCCTACCTGGAGGACGAAGGCTTCGCCGTGACCACCGCCAACGACGGCGAGGAGGGCTGGCAGAAGGCCCAGGAGCTGCTGCCCGATGTGGTGATCAGCGACGTGATGATGCCCCGCTGCGATGGCTATGGCCTGCTCAAGAAGCTGCGGGCCGATGAGCGCCTGGGCGGCACGCCGGTGATCTTCCTCACCGCCAAGGGCATGACCGCCGACCGCATCGCCGGCTTCCAGGCCGGCTGCGACGACTACATCCCCAAGCCCTTCGACCCCGACGAGCTGGTGGCCCGGGTGCGCAATGTGGTGGCCCGCCAGCAGCGCCTGCTGGCCGAGGCGGCCCGCTTCGCCGACGCCGACCTCGGCCAGCTCTCCCGCCAGATCACCGAGATCCGCTCCCTGCTGGCCACCGGCGGCAGCGCCCGGCCGGCCGCCGGCAGCAGCGACCTCAGCTTCACCCCCCGCGAGGCCTCGGTGCTGCAGCTGGTGGCCGAGGGGCTGATGAACAAGGAGATCGCCCGCCGCCTGGAAACCTCGATCCGCAACGTGGAGAAGTATGTAAGCCGGCTGTTCATCAAAACCGGCACCGCCAGCCGCACCGAGCTGGTGCGCTACGCCCTGGAACACGGCTTGGTGGATTGAGCTGGTCTGGTCTGGTCGAGGGCGCTGCGTGCTGAGCTGGCTGCCCGCTGCCCTCAATGCCGGCCATGCCTACCGCGACCGGGTGGGAGCGGAGGCAGCCGGCCAGCCGGTGAGTGCGTTTTACGCCGCCCGCTACCGCCACTCGGGCGAGGCGGAGTGGCGGCGGCGGCTCGCCGCCGGTGAGATCTGCAGGAACGGCCAGCGGCTCCGGGCCGATGGGACCCTCGCAACCGGTGATCGGCTGATCTGGCATCGGCCCCCCTGGCAGGAGGGTGCCGTGCCGGCGTTGCCCGGCCCCCTGTTCGACGACGGCGACCTGCTGGTGTTCAACAAGCCCAGCGGGCTGCCGGTGCTGCCCGCCGGTGGCTGGCTGGAGCACACCGTGCTGGGCCAGCTGGAGCGGCAGGTGGCTTGCGGTGCGTTGGCAGCGGCCGCCGGCCGGCCCCGGCCGGTTCACCGCCTGGGCCGCTACACCTCGGGGCTGCTGCTCTGCGCCCGCCGCCCGGCCAGCCGGGCCTGGCTCAGCGCCCTGCTGCGCGACGGCAGCCGCTGCCGCAAGCTCTACCGGGCCCTGCTGCAGCCACCGCTGCCCGGATCGGCGCTGCTGGCCCTGGCCCCCGGCGAGAGCCTCACGCTCACCACGCCGATCGGCCCTCGTCCCCACGCCCGCCTGGGCATGGTGTGGGCCGCCGCCCAGGAGGCCGATGCGGATGCCCTGGCAGCCCGCAGCACGCTCACCCTCCTGCGGCGCGCCGCAGTGAGCTGGCTGGTGGAGGTGGCGATCGCCACCGGCCGTCCCCATCAGATCCGCATCCACACCGCCGCCGCCGGGGCGCCCCTGCTGGGCGACCCCCTCTATACCCCTGGAGGGCTCCCCGCTCACCGGGCCCTGCCCGGCGACGGCGGCTACCAGCTGCACGCCCACCGGCTGCACCTGCCCCTGGCCGATGGCCGGCTGCTGGAGCTGGAAGCGCCCCTGCCACCCGAGCTGGCCTGGCCCGGTGGTTGATTCACCGCGCCTGACCAGCCTGCTTGGTCCTTCCCGGCCGCTGGCCCTGATCGAGCGGCCCGGGCTGCGCCTGCGGCTCTGGACTGGCTGGCTGGCTGCCGCCGCGGCCGCTGATCTGTTGGCGCGGCTGCGGGCCGAGGTGCCCTGGAAGCAGGAGGCGATCACCCTCTACGGCCGCCGTCACCCGCTGCCGCGGCTCACCTGCTGGATGGCCGATCCCGGCTGCGGCTATCGCTACAGCGGTCTGGCCAACGCGATCGAGCCCTGGTCGCCGGCCGCCGCCGAGCTGCGGGAGGTGCTGCTGCAGCTCACGGGCTGGCGGTTCAACTCCCTGCTGCTCAACCGCTACCGCGATGGCCGTGACGCCATGGGCTGGCATGCCGACGACGAACCGGAGCTCGATCCCGCCGCCCCGATCGCCTCCCTGAGCCTGGGCGCCCCCCGCGACTTCCGCCTGCGGCCCCGGCCCAGCCCCCGCCGGCCTGCCGCGGAGCCGCCGCCCGAGGGCTGCGGTGAGCCGTTCACCATCCCCCTGCACGGCGGCGATCTGCTGCTGATGGATCCGCCCACCCAGCACTGGTGGCAGCATGCAGTGCCGCGCCGCCTTCGCCGGCACGGTGAGCGCCTCAATCTCACCTTCCGGGTGGTGCGGGCCTAGTCCCGCTCGAAGGCGATCAGGCGCGAAAAATAAAAGGGTGCCTGGTTGAGGCTGCGGCGCACCGTCTTGAAGCCGGCCTCGGCTGCGGCGGCCACGATGCCGTCTTCCCGCAGGGTGTAGGCGCGGGTGGTCTTGCTCGGGCCGGGAAACAGCTGGCCGATGCCCTTGAGCAGGGCCAGCAGCGGGGTGTAGGGCGCGAAGCTCACGATCAGGTGCTTCTCGGCCATGCCGGCCAGGTGACGCACCATCTCCTCGGCAGGGGCCTGGGGGTAGTGGATGAACACGTCCAGGCAGATCACGGTGTCGTAGCGGCCCTCCAGGCTCTCCAGATCGGAGGCGCTGAAGTGCAGCTGCTCAGGGCTGATGCCGGCCGCCTCGGCACGGCGGCGCCCTTCCTTGGCCATGGCCTCCGAGAGATCGCTGGCGGCGATCGAACCGGCGCCCAGCTGGGCCAGGGGAATCGCCAGGCTGCCCACGCCGCAGCCGGCGTCGCAGAAGCTGCGGCTGGCCAGATCTCCCTGCTCCTCCAGCCAGGCCAGCACGTTGTCCACCGTTTTCTGGTGGCCGATGCGGATGTTGCGCTGAACCCGGTTCACCTCGTCGGACTCGCTGTAGATGCGGTTCCAGCGCTCAAAGCCCGTGGTTTCGAAGTAGCCCTTCACCTCCTCCTTCTCGGCGTCCTTGCCGCTGGCACCGGCAGGGACTGGATCGACCACGACGGGGGAGGAATCCAGCTGCTGCTCCGAGGGCATGGGGGAGGTTTTCGGTGGCGCGGATCCTAGTCAGCGAAACCGGTAGGGCCGGAGTGCTCAGCCGGCCGGCCGATGCCAGCTCAGGCCCGAGGGCTGCTCGCGCCAGCGCAGGGTTTCCCGCAGCGGGGTGCCGATCAACATCGCCTCGCAGCTGCGCTGATCGCCGAGCACCCGCCGCGGCAGCACGGTGGCGGCGGCGATCGCCCGCTCGGGCGGTGCTCCCCAGCTGGCCAGCCGGACCACCCCCTCCAGCAGCGGCAGGGTCACACCGGCCAGGGTGCCGTCCTCCAGCCTGCAGCTGCCGTCCTGCACCAGCAGCACCCGCTCGTCCCAGCGGTGCCGTCCTTCCCCCAGGCCATAGGGGGCGAGGGCATCGCTCACCAGCACCACCTGCTCCGGTGCCAGGCGCTGCAGCAGCAGGGCCATGCCGGGGTGCACGTGCACTCCGTCGGCGATCAGCCCCAGGGCGATGCCACCGCGCAGCGCCGCCGCCGCAACCGGCCCGGGGGCGCGGTGGTGCAGCCCGGCCATGGCGTTGAAGCTGTGGGTGAGCATCGTCACGCCGGCATCGAAGGCGGCGGCGGCCTCGGCGTCGCTGGCCGCGCTGTGGCCCAGGCTCACCACGATGCCCCGCTGGCGCAGGGCGGCGATCACCGCCTCCGCCCCCTCCAGTTCGGGGGCGAGCGTCACCAGATCGATCTGGTCTGCAAAGCCGTCGATCCGCTCGGCCAGGGCCTCCAGGCTGGGGGCTGCCAGGTGCTGCTCGGGGTGGGCGCCACGGCGCGCGGGATTGAGGAACGGCCCCTCCAGGTGGGCGCCCAGCAGCTGGCAGCGCCCGGGGCGGTGTTGCTGGCGGGCCTGCTCGAGCACGGCCAGGGCCTGGCGCAGCGGTGCCACACCGCAGGTCACCAGGGTGGGGCAGATCGCC
Source organism: Prochlorococcaceae cyanobacterium (assembly GCA_044347105.1). Taxonomy (GTDB): domain Bacteria; phylum Cyanobacteriota; class Cyanobacteriia; order PCC-6307; family Cyanobiaceae; genus NIES-981. The sequence continues at coordinate 3,567 of JBIIXY010000068.1, read as the reverse complement.
TCCACGCCGTCACGCCAGAGCAGCTCCAGCAGCTCCAGCAGCCGGGGCAGGTCGGCGGGGGTGAGTTCCGGGAAGGCCAGGCCGAGGCCGCCGTTGATCTGCAGGTCCACCCCGGCCGGACTGAGCCAGTCGCCGCCCCAGTCGTCGCCGGCGGCGCTGCTGCCGGCGGGGATCGGCTCCACGGCCGTGATCCAGCCTTCGCCATCCACGGCCAGCCGCCAGCGGCGATCGCCGCCGTGGCTGCAGCGGCTGGCCAGGGGCAGGCGCACGTTGCTGATCCAGCGCATCGACAGGGCAGCCGCGACAATGCATCCATCCTGCGTTGTCCGCCGTTGAGCGCCACTCCCCCCAACCCTGCCCCGCCGCGGGTGGCGGTGGTGATGGGCAGCGATTCCGACCTGCCCACCCTGCAGCCGGCGGTGGCGCTGCTGGAGCGCTTCGGCCTGGCCTGTGAGGTGCGGGTGCTGTCGGCCCACCGCACGCCGTTGGAGATGGTGGCCTTCGCCCAGCAGGCCCGCGAGCGGGGCCTCCAGGTGATCATCGCCGGCGCCGGCGGCGCCGCCCACCTGCCGGGGATGGTGGCCTCGCTCACCACCCTGCCGGTGATCGGCGTGCCGGTGCACACCCGCGCCCTCTCGGGAGTCGATTCGCTGCATTCGATCGTGCAGATGCCCGCCGGCATCCCGGTGGCCACAGTGGCCATCGGTAACGGCACCAACGCCGGCCTGCTGGCGGTGCAGATCCTGGCCAGCGCCGATGCCGCCCTGGCCGAGGCGCTGGCGTCGTACCGGGCCGAGCTGCATGGCCAGGTGCGCGCCAAGGACGGCCGCCTGCAGGAGCTGGGCAGCACGGCCTACCTGGCCCAGATGGGCTGAGGGAAGGGGCCGATGCTCGAACGCCTGGTGCTACCCCCCTGGCTGAAGGCCGGTCTGGCCCTGCCGCTGCTGGTGCTCAACCTCTGGGTGCTGCGCCAGTTGCTGCTGCCGTTGGCGCCGTTCCCGGCGCTGTTCGTGGCGGCGGCTCTGATCGCTTTCCTGCTCGACATCCCTAGCCTCTGGCTGCGCCAGCGGGGCCTGCCCCGGCCCCTCGCCACCCTGCTGGTGCTCGGGGTGGGTCTCGGTCTGCTGGTGCTGGCCCTGGTGTGGATCGTGCCCCGACTGATCGAGCAGCTCGGGGAGCTGGTGGCAGCCCTGCCCGGCTGGCTGGCCCAGGCCGAAACCTGGCTCGACGCGCTGGAGGCCTGGGCGGCGCAGCAGGGGATCCCCACCGACTTCGGCAACCTCAGCAGCGACCTGCTCACCCGGGTGAGCAGGGTCGCCAGCCAGCTCAGTCAGCGCCTGCTGGGGCTGCTCGGCGCCACCGTGGGCATCACGGTGAACACGGTGATCGTGCTGGTGCTGGCCGTGTTCCTGCTGCTGGGGGGGGAGCGGGTGAGCGCCGGCCTGGCCCAGTGGCTGCCACCGGGTGTGCGGGCACTGGTGGTGAACACCTTGAACCGCACCTTCCGGGGCTACTTCGCCGGCCAGGTGCTGCTGGCCCTGATCCTCAGCAGCCTGCAGATGCTGGTATTCACCTTGTTGGGCATTCCCTACGGCGTGCTGTTCGCCGTGGCGATCGGCTTCACCACCCTGATTCCTTATGCCAGCGCGGTCACGATCGTGCTGGTGAGCGCCCTGCTGGCCCTGGAGAATCCACGCACCGGTCTGGAGGTGCTGGCGGCGGCGATCACGGTGGGCCAGCTGGTGGACCAGGTGATCCAGCCGCGCCTGATGGGCAGCATCGTGGGCCTGCAGCCCGCCTGGCTGCTGATCAGCCTGCCGGTGGGGGCCCGGTTGGGAAGTCTGCTCGGCCTCGGCGATCTGCTGGGGCTGCTCCTGGCGGTGCCGATGGCCAGCTGTGCCAAGACGTTCCTCGATGCCTGGGGCAGCCAGCTGCGTGCGGGGGAGCAGGATCCGGCACCCCCCGGCAGCAGCCGCGAACTCAGGCCGTCTGCGGAATGATCCCCTGGTCGCTCAGATAGGCAAGCACCTGGGCCACGCTCTCCTCCAGGCTCTGGCTGCCGGTGTCCACCCGCAGCTCGGGGGCCTCGGGGGCCTCGTACGGGCTGGAGATGCCCGTGAATTCCTTGATTTCGCCGGCACGGGCCTTGGCGTAGAGCCCCTTGGTGTCGCGCTGTTCGCACACGCCCAGGTCGGCGGCGCAGTGGATCTCAATGAAGTCGCCGGCGGGCACCAGGGCCCGCACCTTGTCGCGGTCGGCCTTGAACGGCGACACGAAGGCGGTGAGCGCCACCACGCCCGCATCCACGAACAGCTTGGCCACCTCGCCGATGCGGCGGATGTTCTCCTCCCGGTCGGCGTCGGAGAAGCCCAGGTCCTTGCACAGGCCGTGGCGGATGTTGTCGCCGTCGAGCACATAGCAGGCCAGGCCCCGCTCGAACAGGGCAGCGTTCACGGCGTTGGCCAGGGTGCTCTTGCCGGCGCCGCTCAGGCCGGTGAACCAGAGGATGGCGCTGCGGTGGCCGCGCTGCTGGGCCCGCTCGTCGCGGGTCACGGCTGCGTGGTGCCAGGCGATGTTGGTGCTGTTGCCCTGACTGGTGAGCTCGCCGTAGGCGGCATTGGCGGGGGCGGCGGTCATCAGCTGGGAGCGAAATGTGAGCCATTGTCGCTGCCCACCTGCGGCTCACAGCCCCAGCAGCCGTCCGATGTCCGCTGCCGCCCGGAACACCAGGCCATGGCGGGCCACCAGGGCCGCCATGGCGTCGTAGCCGCCGCCGATCACCGTGGCCACCGGGATGCCCCGCCGCAGGCAGGCCTCCAGCACCATGCGGTCGCGCAGCAGCAGGCCGGTGTCGCTGAGGGCCAGGCGGCCCAAGCGGTCGTCGCGGTGGGGATCGACGCCGGCGTTGTAGATCACCAGCTCCGGCTTCAGCTGCTCCAGCAGCTCGGGCAGCACCTGGCCCACAGCCGCCAGATAGCTGTCGTCGTCGAGGTCATCGGCCAGGGCCAGGTCGTGGTCGCTGGTCTGCTTGCGCAGCGGGAAGTTGCTCGCGGCATGGGCTGAGAAGGTGAACACCCGTGGATCGCTGGCGAAGATCGCCGCGGTGCCGTCTCCCTGGTGCACGTCCAGGTCGATCACCATCAGCCGCGCCACGGCCTTTTCGGCCAGCAGCACCCGTGCCGTCACCGCCACGTCGTTGAAAATGCAGAAGCCGCTGCCGTACTCCGGAAAGGCGTGGTGGGTGCCGCCGGCCAGATGGCAGGCCAGGCCGTGCTCCAGGGCCAGCCGGGCCGTGAGCAGGGTGCCGCCCACCGCCAGCCAGCTGCGCCGCACCAGGGGCGTGGTGGCGGGCAGGCCGATCCGCCGCTGCTCCGGCGCGGTGAGCTGATCGCGGGAAAAGCCTTCGTGATACGTGCGGCTGTGCACCAGCTCCAGGGCCCGGCGCGGGATCGGCAGCGGTTGGTGCAGCTGGTCCGGTCTGGCCAGATCAAGCTGCTGCAGATGCTGGTGCAGCAGTCGGAACTTGGCCATCGGGAAGCGGTGGCTGCTCGGCAGCGGTGCCGAATA
>JBIIXY010000172.1:0-3418 GCA_044347105.1 Prochlorococcaceae cyanobacterium | reverse complement strand
TTCGGCAATCCCGAGCGGCCCGAGGCCGACAACCTGCTCGGCCTCTACGCGCTCCTCTCGGGCCGGGGCCGCGATGCGGCAGCGCGCGAGTGCGCCCAGATGGGCTGGGGGCAGTTCAAGCCGCTGCTGGCAGAAGCCACCGTGGAGGCCCTGCGGCCGCTGCAGGAGCGCTACCGCGAGCTGCGCCACGACCCAGGGGCGCTGCAGACAGTGCTGCGCCAGGGCCGGGAACGGGCCGCAGCGGTGGCCGACGCAACCCTGGGGCGTGTGCGCAAATGCCTTGGTTTCCTCACAAATGACGCCTGAACACCGCAGATCTGTGGCGGACAGGCCTTAACGATCTCTTCGGGATCGATCAGCGGACCTGATGGTTCAGGACCATGACAAGCAGGCGAGCGCGGCAGGGAAGCCTGGGTGAAAACACCCATCGCGCCTTCCCTGCACAGGCATCTCAGCCGAGACCCAGGCCGAGTCGATCAGCCCGAACACACAACCCTGCCTTTGTCCACCCCCAGGCAGGAGGGGGTGGCCGGGGCCCTGCTCCTGCCATCAGGGTCACAGCGCGTTATCGATCGCCCATCTGACTAGCCCGCTGATCACCCGCCTGACGGTTCTCGGCCTGAGTGCCGTGCTGCCCATCCCCATGGCTGCCACCGCCGTATCCAGGCCGGCCTTCGAGCTCCGTCTGCCCGAGCCCGCCCCGGCGGTGAGCGTCCGCCGGGCTGAACCGGGGCCCTACAGCCTCACCCCCGAACGCAGGGCCCTGCTGGACACCATCCGCTACGCCGAGGGCACCTGGACCGGCGGCAGATCCGACGGCTATCGGATGCTCTACGGCGGCACCCTCGTGCAGACGCTGGAGCGTCATCCGGAGATCGTCGTGCGTCGCCGCTACACCAGTGCCGCAGCCGGCGCCTACCAGTTCCTTCCCGATACCTGGCATGGGGTGGCCCGCCAGCTTGGCCTCACCAGCTTTGAACCCCACAACCAGGATCAGGCGGCCCTGCACCTGATCCAGCGGCGCGGGGCCCTGAACCTGTTCGACCGCAATGGCCTCACTGCGGATGTGCTCGCCCGACTCGCGCCCGAATGGGCGTCCCTGCCGGCCTATCACGGCGGCAGCTACTACGGCCAGCCCGTGAAGCAGCGCCAGGAACTGTTCGGCTTTTATCAAGCAGCCCTGGTCCGCCACCGTCAGCTGAGCGGCAACGCCAGCTGAGGGGCGCTCAGCCCGGGAAAGCCGGGGGCTCAGGCCACTGCAACTCGGGCAAAGGCACCTGCAGGGCCCGCAGCCGCGCCGATAACCCCCACAGCCGCATCACCAGCTGATGCCAGGGAGCCAGGGTCTCCAGACTGAGGGCAACAGGTGAAAGGGTGGCATTGCGCAGGGCTGATGCCGCCGCCAGCTCCCGGCTGGCGGTCTCGAGGGCAGCACGCAACTCCTGGCGCTCGGCCTCAGACATCACGGCATCGGGGCAGCAATCGAGGAGGGTGCCCCCGCGATCAAACCAGACGCGGAAGTCGTCCAGCAACGAACCGAGCAGATGCTTGAGCAGATCCGCTCCGGAGTCGGAAGGATCGCCGGACTCGGGATGCTCAGGCGATGGCGCAGCACACATCCAGTCAGCCTAGGGAGGGCTGCGTAGGATCGCTTTTCCCCGTTCCGGTGTGCAAGCCTGTGTACCCATCTGCCGCTGCGTCCAGCTCCGCTCCGGTGGCAACGGCTTCACAGGCAACAGCCGACCAGCCAGCAGTCTCAATCCAGCTGCCGAAAACCAGCGAGAGCGAGCAGCTGCTGCGCATCCGCCACTCGATGAGCCATGTGATGGCCATGGCGGTGCAGAAACTGTTCCCCAAGGCCCAGGTGACCATCGGGCCCTGGACCGAGAACGGCTTCTACTACGACTTCGACAGCCCCGATCCCTTCACCGAGGCCGACCTCAAGGCCATCAAGAAGGAGATGATCCGGATCATCAACAAAAAGCTGCCGCTGGAGCGCCTCGAGGTGAGTCGGTCCGAGGCCGAGACCCGCATCAAGGCCCAGAACGAGCCGTACAAGCTGGAGATCCTGGCCGGCATTCAGGAGCCCATCACCCTTTACACCCTGGGGGAGGACTGGTGGGACCTCTGCGCCGGTCCCCACGTGGCCCACACCGGCGAGCTCAACGCCAAGGCCTTCGAGCTCGAAAGCGTGGCCGGCGCCTACTGGCGCGGCGATGAGAACAACGCCCAGCTGCAGCGCATCTACGGAACAGCCTGGGAAACGCCCGAGCAACTGGCCGAATACCAGCGCCGCAAGGAAGAGGCCCTGCGTCGCGACCACCGGCGCCTCGGCACCGACCTCGACCTCTTCTCCATCGAAGATGAGGCCGGCGCCGGCCTGGTGTTCTGGCACCCGCGCGGCGCCCGCATGCGCCTGCTGATCGAAGACCTCTGGCGGGATCTGCACTTCCAGGCCGGCTACGAGCTGCTCTACACGCCCCACGTGGCCGACATCAGCCTCTGGAAGACCTCCGGCCACCTCGACTTCTACAGCGAGAGCATGTTCGGGCCGATGCAGGTGGATGAGCGGGAATACCAGCTCAAGCCGATGAACTGCCCGTTCCACGTGCTCACCTACGCGAGCACTCTGCGCAGCTACCGCGAACTGCCGATCCGCTGGGCTGAGCTCGGCACCGTGTACCGCTACGAGCGCCCGGGGGTGATGCACGGCCTGATGCGGGTGCGCGGCTTCACCCAGGACGACGCCCACGTGTTCTGCCTGCCGGAGCAGATCAGCGATGAGATCCTGCGCATCCTCGATCTCACCGAGCAGATCCTCTCCACCTTTGATTTCCGCAGCTACGAGATCAACCTCTCCACCCGGCCGGAGAAGTCGATCGGCGAAGACGCCGTGTGGGAGCTGGCCACCGGTGGCCTGATCGAGGCCCTCAACCGCAAGGGCTGGGCCTACAAGATCGACAAGGGCGGTGGTGCCTTCTACGGGCCGAAGATCGACCTCAAGATCGAGGACGCAATTGGGAGGATGTGGCAGTGCTCCACCATCCAGCTCGACTTCAACCTGCCCGAGCGCTTCCAGCTGGAGTACGTGGCAGCCGACGGCACGCGCCAGCGACCGATCATGATCCACCGAGCCATCTTCGGCTCGCTGGAGCGGTTCTTCGGGATCATGACCGAGAACTACGCCGGCGATTTCCCCTTCTGGCTGGCCCCCGAGCAGATCCGCCTGCTGCCGGTCACCGATGAGGTGCGCCCCTACGCCGAAGACGTGCTCGCCCGGCTGAAAGCCGAGGGGATCCGCGCCACGATTGATCATTCCGGCGACCGGCTCGGCAAACTGATTCGCAACGGCGAACAGATGAAGATCCCGGTGCTTGGTGTGATCGGTGCCAAGGAGGCCGAAGGCCAGCAGATCAGT
>JBIIXY010000157.1:0-4102 GCA_044347105.1 Prochlorococcaceae cyanobacterium | reverse complement strand
AAGCAGACCAGACCAAGTCCAGACCAAGCAGGTAGCAACAGCCAACAGCAACAGCGCCAGGTCCGCTCACCAGACGCCGAACAGGGGCGGGCCGAAGTCGTCGAAGGGCTCCACCTTCCACTCGGGCGCGGGGCCGCCGGCCTTGGGCGGCCGGGGCGGACCGGAGAGGCTCTCCGGGTTGATGCCCGGGATCGGGGCCGGCCCGCAGGGGCATTGGCAGGTGCCGTCGGAGCCGATGGTGCCCAGGGTGGGCTCGCCGCAGTTGCAGCCGCACTCCTGGGCCCGCGCCGGGCTCAGCGCAACCAGCGAGGGCACGAGAAGAGCCAGGGCCAGCGCCAGACGAGCGAGGGAAGCCAAGGGAGCGCAGCCGGGAAGCGCCAACGCTAGGGGCTCAGGTCTGATGGCTCACAGCTCCAGGGGCTCAGGCCGCCGCGCCATAGCCGGCGCAGCGCTGGGCGTCGAGCTGCTCCAGGTAGCGGCGCTCGCCGTAATACAGCTCCTGGAACTGCAGCGCATCGGCGTTGAGCTCGGCGAACAGGGCCTCGATGCGGGTTTCCATGTCGCGCACCACCGGCTCCAGACCACCGGCAGAGGAACCGGCCGCGCTCGGGACTGGGCTGGTGGGGCTGGGTGTGGCGTCCGGCTGCAACAGCCGGGCAATGCAGCGCTCCAGGGTTTCCAGCCGCTGGCCGCTCCAGGCATCGAGCAGGTGACGGCAGCGCTTGAGGCACTTCTGCCGCTCCAGCACCGCCGTGGCGCCGCGCAGCTGCAGCAGCGGCTGGCCCAGCTGCAGGCGCTGCAGCTCCGAGGGCTCCAGCAGCGGCGTCAGCCGGCTCAGCAGGGCGCTCTGCTCCACCACCAGCTGGTCGCCGAGCAGCCGGGGCAGATCGAGATCCGCCAGCTCGTGGCCCGGGTCCTGGCCGCGGTTGATCGCCTCCAGCCGGCCGGCGCCCAGGTTGTCCTCCTCCAGGGCGCTGATCGCCCCCCACAGCTGGCGGTGGTGGGCCAGGGCGAAGTCGTCCAGCTCGCGCTGGCGCAGCTCGGCGCGGATCGCCCCCCGCTGCTGGGGGCAGTGCAGATAAAGCCGCAGCACCTCGGCCTCGGCCCGCTCCCGCAATCCCGCCTCGCCCGGCTGCTCCCACTTCTGGGAGCGGCCATGCCAGCGCTGGCCCTTCACCTGCTGGCGCAGGTCGTCCTCCAGTTGCAGGGCCAGGCGCGCCTGGCCGCCGCTGAGGCGCTCGGCCACCTGCTGCAGGTAGCGGCTGCGCACGGCGCTCTGGGGCAGCTTGCCCAGCAATGCCACCAGGGCGGTGACAGCCTGCTGGAACTGGTCGGACTTGCTCAGATCCAGGCCCGCCAACGCCTGGTCGATCTGCCAGTCGAGAAACAGTGGGGCCTGGTCGAGCAGGGCCCGGTAATCACCGGCACCGTGCTCCACCAGGAACTCATCGGGGTCCTTGCCGGCCGGCAGATGCAGCACGCGCAGCTCCAGCTGGCCCTGCAGTGCCAGTTGCTCCACCTCGCCGATCGCCCGCTGGGCCGCCCGCACCCCGGCGCCGTCGGCGTCGAAGTTGAGGATCAGCCGGCGGCTGTCGGTGCAGCGGCAGAGCTGGGTGATCTGCTGGCTGCTCAGCGCCGTGCCCAGGGCCGCCACCGCGTTGGTGATGCCGGCGGCGTGCAGGGCGATCACATCGAAGTAGCCCTCCACCACCACGGCCCGGTCGTCGCGGCGGATGGCGTCGGCCGCCCGATCCAGGCCGAACAGGTGCTTGCCCTTCTCGAACACCTCCGTTTCCGGCGAGTTGAGGTACTTGGGCTCGCCGCCGTCGAGGCTGCGGCCACCGAAGCCGATCACCCGCCCCTGGCGGTCCTTGATCGGCACCATCACCCGGCCGCGGAAGCGGTCGTAGAAGCCGTCACCCCCCTTGCGCGGCACCACCAGGCCGGCCGCCTCCAGCAGCTCGGGAGCGAAGCCATGCACCTGGCGAAGGTGCTGCAGCAGCCCATCCCAGCGGTCGGGGGCGAAACCCAGCTCGAAGGCTTCCAGGGTGGGTTCGCTGAGGCGCCGCTGCTCGCGCAGGTAGGCCAGGGCCGCCGCCCCCTCCGGCGCCCGCAGCTGGCTGCGGAACCAGCCCGAAGCCAGGCTGAGCACCTTCTGCAGCTGCTCGCGCCGGGAGAGCTGCTGGCGCAGCCGCTCCTGCTGAGGCCCGTCGAGGGTCTCCACCGGCAGCTGGTATTTGCGCGCCAGCTCCAGCACCACGTCGCTGAAGCTCTGGCGCTGCAGCTCCATCAGGAACTTGATCGCGTTGCCGCCGGCCCCGCAAGAGAAGCAGTAATAGAACTGCTTGGCCGGTGACACCGTCATCGACGGCGACTTGTCGTCGTGGAAGGGGCAGATCCCCACGAACTCGCGCCCCTTTTTCTTGAGCACCACGTGCTCGCCCACCACATCAACGATGTCGGCCCGCTCCTTGACGGCCTCGATCGTGCGGGGATGGAGGCGGGGCAGGCTCAAGGGCGCGGCAGCTGCGACGGTCCGATTCTGACGGGAGCGCCCGTTCCGGCCGCAGGGCCGCTGTCAGCATGCCGCCACCGCAGTGAAGAACATCGTGAACCGCACCCGCTGGCATTGCCTGCTGGCCGCACTGCTGGCGCTGGTGCTCGTGGTGATCACCCCCCTGGCGACACCGGGGGCAGAACGCAGCGAGCCACTCACACCGCCGCAGGGCCAGCAGGTGATCCCGATCGAGGAGCAGCCCTTCTACCCCGATCTAATGGCGGCGACCCAGCGCTGGGCCAACTCGGCGCTCGCTCAGGTGGTGGGCGACAGCCCCGCGACACCCTGCTCAATTTCTATGCCGTGATGGCACGGGTGCAGCACGACATCGAGACGGTCACAGCCAACCCGCAACGGGATCCGGGCTGGCGCTGGAGTCCGGCGGCCCGGCAGCGCATCCGTGCTGCCGAGACGTTGTTCGCCCAGGCGGTGGACGCCCTCGACACCAGTGTCTTCCCCGAGAGCGTACGCACCGACATGGCCGATGAGGCGGCCATGCAGCTCAAGGAGGTGCTCGATCACGTGTTCAGTCACAGCACCGTGCCAATCACGATTCCCGATGCGGCGGGGATGAAACGGCTCAACGACAGCCGCAGCCAGGCCAGCCAGAGCTGGACCCTCGCGAACACGGCGATCACCCTGGCCGTGGGGGAGAACGCGAGCGAGGAAAATCCCAGAGAGATCAACAGCGGCTTCCGCTTCACCGGCGGCACCGTGCGCCAGATCGGCCGGATGTACGACGAGATCCGGAACCGGCAGGAGATTCCACAGCCCTACGCCACCCCCGGGCTCTACAGCGGCTACATCACCACCCCCGGCTATCTGGCAGCACCCAAGTGGTATCTGAGCCTGCCGCCGGCGCTGCGGCGAGTGCTGGAGATGGAGCACCAGGACCAGACGGTTCTGCAGCTCGCCACCGCCCTGGCGGTGCTGCTGCTCTACGCCTGGCTGCTGCGGCAGATCGGCCGCCGCCTGCTGCACACCTACCGCCACAGACGCATCGGCAGCGGATCCAGGCTGAGAGGCGCCTGGCTGCTTGACAATCTGGCCTGGAAACGGGTGCTGCTCACCCTGCCGCTGCTGCCGCTCACCTGGCTGAGCAAGACGCTCATCGACGACAGCGTGAACATCACGGGCATGCCGCTGTTGGTGATCACCTACCTGTTCTTCATCGCCTACTTCATCGCCGCCGGCTTCTTTTTCTTCTTTCTGTTCGAAGCGCTCGGCCGCAGCATCTCGGAATGGCTGGCGCGGCTGCGGGGTGGGGGTTCGGAACTGCAGCTGCGGCGGGTGAGCAACCTGGTGATGCCGGTGAGCCGAATGGTCGGCGGCCTGGTGGCGGTGGTGCTGATCTACCGGCTGCTGATCGTGCTCGGCCTGCCCTCCGCCACCGTGCTTGCCTTTTCGGCCGTGCCAGGCCTGGCGATCGGTCTGGGCGCTTCGAAGCTGCTCGGCAACCTGTTCGGCGGCCTGTCGATCCAGACCGACCGGCCGGTGCGGGTGGGGGAGTTCTGCCGGATCGGCGAGAACCTGGGCTTCGTCACC
>JBIIXY010000067.1:0-13067 GCA_044347105.1 Prochlorococcaceae cyanobacterium | reverse complement strand
AAGCGAGATCCACGGAGGCTTCGGTGGTGAAGCTGAAGGGATAGCCCCGTTCGATTTGCCATTCCTTGATCGCCGGCAGCAGCAACTTGGCGTTGCGTTTGTTGCCGATGAAGTTGTCGTCCACCAGAAACACCGAGCGGCGCCAGCCCAGGTCGTAGAGCCGCTGCAGTTCGGCGATCAGCTGTTCGGGGGTCTTGGTGCGGGGCTTGCGCCCGTAGAGCACGATGATGTCGCAGAACTCGCAGTTGAACGGGCATCCCCGCGAGAACTGCACCGACATCTCCGAGTAGGCGTCGAGTTCCAGCAGGTCGTAGCGCGGTACAGGTGTGGAGGTGACATCGGGCTTCTCGCCGCCGGCGGTGAAGCGGCCGCTGGTCTCGCCCCGTTGCAGGGCCTCCACGAACAGCGGCAGGGTGATCTCCCCCTCATCGAGCACCTTGAAGTCGGCCTGTGCCAGCTCCGGGGCATCCGGGGTTGAGCTGGCAAAGGGGCCCCCCACCGCCACGGGCAACCCCCGCTCCTTGGCCCGGGCGATCTGCTCGGCCATGTCGGCCTTCTGCACGATCATCCCGGAGATCACCACCAGCTGGGCCCATGCCCACTCCTCCTCGCGCACCTCGCGCACGTTGCGGTCGACCAGCTTCATCTCCCAGCTCTGGGGCAGCAGCGCCGCCACGGTCACCAGCCCCAGGGGCGGGAGCAGCACCTTGCGGTCGATCAGCTCCAGAATTTTTTCGTAGCTCCAGAAGGTCTTCGGGAATTCCGGGTAAATGAAAAGGGTGCGCACGTACTGCCTCGGTGGGAAGGCGACCAGAACGCTTGCGCGGCTTCCGGGGCGACCTGAGAGCACCAACTTAAGCGGGGCGCGCTGGCGCTGGGCCGGCGGGGGGCTGGGTCTGCTGTAATGGGCGCATCTTCAGCGGCAGCGGCCATGGGCGCAGCGATCTATCTCGGTCTGGTGGGTGGCGGCCTCGTGGCTGCTCTGGCTGCCTCCCTGGTGCTGCGCGGCGTCAAGCTGATCTGAGCGCGCTGAGCGCGTCTCCCACCATCGCCCTGGCTCCCACCACCTCGCCGATGAGGTCGTAGGTGTCGGCTGCCGTGATGCGCACGGCCACCATCGTGCCCGGGGCGGCGCAGAGGCCTCCCTCCCCCGGCAGCACCCGCACTTCGCCATCCACCTCGGGGGCAAAGCGGCCGCAACGCCCCAGCATCTCGCCGGTGCTGGGGTTGTCCTGCTCGATCAGCACATCCACGATCCGCCCCACACAGGCTGCGTTGCGCGCGGCAGCGATCGGTTGCTGCAGGGCCATCAGCCGGTCCTTGCGCTCCTGGGCCACCTCGGCGGGCACCTGATCCGGAAGCTCTGCCGCAGGGGTCCCCTCTTCAGCAGAGAAGGTGAACACGCCCACGTGGTCGAACCGCTGCTCGGTCACGAAATCCAGCAGATGCTGGAAGTGCTCCTCGGTCTCACCGGGGAAGCCCACGATGAAGGTGGTGCGCAGCACCGCCTCGGGCAGCTGTTCGCGGATGCGCCGCAGCAGGCCGCCGGTCACGTCGGCCTGCCAGGGGCGATTCATGGCCCGCAGCACGTCGGGGTGGCTGTGCTGCAGGGGCAGGTCCAGGTAGGGCAGCACGTTGGGCACCTCCCGGTAGGCCGCCAGCACCTCGGGCGTCAGCCCGGTGGGGTAGGCGTAGTGCACGCGGATCCAGGGGATCTCTACCTCCCCCAGGGCCCGCAGCAGCTGGGCCAGCTGCGGCTTGCCGTAGAGGTCGAGGCCGTAGTTGGTGGTGATCTGGCTGATCAGCACCAGTTCCTGCACCCCCTGGCCCGCCAGGCTGCGGGCTTCAGCCACGATGCTCTCGATCGTGCGCGAGCGCTGATCGCCGCGCAGGTGGGGAATGATGCAGAAGGCGCAGCGGTAGTCGCAGCCCTCGGCCACCTTCAGGTAGGCAATCGCTTCGCTGGTGGTGCGGTATCGCGGCAGGTGCTCATCACCCACGAAGGTGGGGTTGGCGCTCACCTGGTTCACCCGTTCGCCGTCCTTCACCCGCTCCAGCACGCTCACGATGTGCTGGTAGTCGCCGGTGCCCACGATCGCCTTCGCTTCGGGCAGGCTCTCCAGCAGCTCCTCCTGGAAGTGCTGGGCAAGGCAGCCGGCGATGATCAGCTCCTTGCCCTGCTCCGCCAGTTCCACCAGCGTGCGCACCGATTCCTCGCGGGCGTCCTGGATGAAGCTGCAGGTGTTCACCACCACCACGGTGGCGTCGGCCTCATCGGCGCTCACTCCGTAGCCGGCCTCGGCCAGCAGGCCCAGCATGTGCTCGGTGTCCACCCGGTTCTTCTCGCAGCCCAGGTGGGCGAAGGCCACGGTTGGTTTCATCATCGTCAGCAGGCGGAGTCAGCACGCAGAGGGGCCCGGCTGGCCCGACACTCCACCCTATGGGGCAGTTGCTCAGGTGGAGTGGCTGCGAGAATGCAGCGGTCGCCTGTTTTCCGTGACATCCAGCCGCCTCAGCGATCGCCTCAGTGCCAGCCGGCGCCGCACGGACACGGGCAGCCGCTGGCTGCGGGTGGTGATGGCCGTGCTGGCCACCGTGGGTGCGATCGATACAGGGTCGATCACCCTCAAGCGCTGGGGGCTGCTGGGCTCGCTCACCTGCCCAGGCGGGGCCGATGGCTGCGACAAGGTGCTCAGCAGTGCCTGGGGCACGGTGCTGGGTCAGCCCCTCTCCCTGTACGGCTTTCTGGCCTATCTGGCCCTGCTGCTGCTGGCCCTGCTGCCGCTGGTGCTCCGGGGAGAGACCCGCACCCGGCTGGCTTCCCTCAGTGGCTGGGGCCTGCTGCTGATCAGCACAGGCATGGCGGCGTTCAGCCTGGTGCTGATGGGGGTGATGGTGCTGAAGATCCAGGCGTTCTGTTTCTTCTGCGTGCTTTCGGCACTGCTCAGCCTGGCGCTGTTCGTGCTCAGCCTCCTCTCTGGTGAGTGGCCGGATCGCGGCCAGCTGGTGTTCCGCGTGGTTCTGGTGGCCCTGGTGGTGGGCCTGGCAGGCCTCGGCTGGGCGGCGGCGGTCGACCGCCCGGCTGGGGAGACCGGTGGGCGCGGGGTGCCGCCGGTCGTGACCACCGTCAGTACGCCTGAGGCCATCGCTCTGGCTGAGCACCTCAGTCGCTCGGGTGCGGTGATGTACTCAGCCTGGTGGTGTCCCCACTGCAACGACCAGAAGCAGCTGTTCGGCAAGGAGGCCACCGCTCGCCTCACCATCGTGGAATGCGCCGCCGATGGACGGGACAGCCAGACCGAGCGCTGTGCCGCCAAGGGCATTCAGGGCTTCCCCAGCTGGGAGATCAAGGGCAAGCTCGATTCCGGGGTGAAATCCCTGCAGGATCTGGCCGAGCGCAGCGGCTTCAAGCCTTGATGGCTAGTCCCGTACGGGGCTGGTTCTGATCCCACTGCCCTGCCTCTGGCAGCTGTGCCGGCGCCAGTGCGGTTGGGAGGCGGGAGCATCGCTGCGGAAGTGGCCGCCGCGGCTCTCCCGACGGAACAGGGCGGCCTCCACCAGCAGTTGTGTGAGGACCAGACGCTGGTGCCATTCCTGCAGAGCGGCGAAGTCCTCCCCCTCCTGACGGCTGAGCTGCAGATGGTGGCTCACGGGCAGAGCGCTGGCCTGGAGCCAGGCCGGTTCTGCCTCCAGCAGCAGGCGCTGGCGCTGGAGCTGGCCCAGGGCCAGCCCCAGCCTGTGGCCCTGGCGCTCCACCCCAGCCACCTGCCAGCAGAGGTCGCGCAGGCGGCTGATCGCCTCCAGCAACTGGCGGCGTTCGGGCAGAGCTGTCTCCAGCCGCTGCTGTTGCCGCGCCGCTGCCGGCGGCTGGCCGCTCGGCTGGGGAGGCAGGGCGATTCCCCCCAGCTGTTTGGCAAACACCAGGCATTCCATCAGGGAGTTGCTGGCCAGCCGGTTGGCTCCGTGCACGCCGGTGCAGGCCACTTCGCCCACGGCATACAGCCCAGGCACCGAGGTGGCCGATCGCAGATCGGTGGCCACCCCCCCCATCCAGTAGTGGGCTGCCGGTGCCACAGGCAGGGGCTCCCGGGTGGGCTCAAGCCCCAGCTCGCGGCAGCGGGCCAGGATCGTGGGGAACTGCCGCCGCAGGCGCTCCTCGCCCACCGGCCGCAGGTCCAGCCAGACGTGGCTGACGTGCTGCTCCTGCATATGGCGGGCCAGGGCACGACTCACCTGATCCCTGGGCGCCAGGTCGCCGCCAGGCAGATGGGCCACGGGGCTCTGGCCGCTGTGGTCACCCAGCCGTGCTCCTTCGCCGCGCACCGCTTCCGAGATCAGGAAGTGCGGGGCCCCGGGGAGCATCAGTGCGGTGGGATGAAACTGCACGAACTCCAGATCCTGCAGCTCGGCTCCCGCCTGCCAGGCCATCGCCAGGCCATCGCCGCTCGCCTGGCCTGGGTTGGTGGTGTGGGCGAACAGATGCCCCCCACCACCCGTTGCCAGCACCACAGCCCGGGCCCGCACCCAGCCGATCACGCCGTCGGCCAGGAGTTGCACGCCCTGGCAGCGCTCGCCATCCACCCAGAGGCGCAACACCACCACGCTCTGGCGCTGCACCAGGCCCGGCCGTCGCCGCACCTCCCGCTCCAGGGCATCCACCAGGGCGCCACCGGTGCGGTCCTGGGCATGGAGCACACGACGGTGGCTGTGGGCGGCCTCCAGGGTGGTGCTCAGGGCCGTGCCATCGCGATCAAAAGCCATGCCCAGTTCGAGCAACCGCTGCACACAGGCCGGCGCTTCATGCACCAGCAGCTCCACGGCGTCGCGGTTGCACAGGCCGGCGCCGGCCCTGAGGGTGTCCTCGATGTGGCTGGTGAAGCTGTCGTCAGCGGCGGTCACCGCGGCGATCCCCCCCTGGGCCCAGCGGCTCGCTGATCGGGGCTTGCGCTCCTTGCTGAGCAGCAGCACGCGCAGATGGGCGGGCAACTCCAGGCAGGCCATCAGGCCGGCGGCACCGCCACCTACCACCACCACGTCCCAGGGCTGGTCGAACACCGGATCCCAGCCCTGCGCCCCGTGATCGATGTCAGCTGCCATGGCTGCCGGTTCCTTCCGGCTGCGCCGGCATCAAAAAAGCCGCCGGAGGCCCGACGGCTTGCTTCGGCTCGGTGAGCTTAGGGACCGGTGTTCAGCGGTACTGGCCGTCGTTGATGCGATCAAAGCCCTCATTCAGGGCGATCGCAGGGGGCGTGACCGTGAAGTTGGCCTTGTACTTGTTGAACAGCTCCCGCTGGCGGTCCGTGAGGTCGAGGTCAAGGACGTCATCCACCGCGCTGTAGGGACCACCCAGCACGATCTTGCCAGCCAGGGTGGGGTACATGCCGGGGAAGCTCTGGAAGCGACGCACCGAGCAGTTGTTGAGGTCGATCTTGTCCCCTCGCTCGGCGATCTTGTCGTCGGCGAGGTTGCGGAGCTCAGCGGCATGCACCACCGGCGGCAGGAGCAGGCCCATCAGCAGCCCAGCCAGCAGAATCCCGCTCGTGAGCCAGGCAACCAGCCGTTTCATCGCAACACCTCTCGGAAGGATGGGAGATCAGGTGGGTGCACCACCGAGCGCCAACGCTACAGAACGCTCCGATGGGGATCGCCGGGCCTGGGGCCGGCGGTAGCAGATCTTCAGATCAGCCCGCTCAATGCCGGGGCCAGGAGGGCGAGACCCAGAAAAAGGGCGTCCACCACCAGGGTGGTGGCCAGAGCGGTGGCGGCAACACGGCCCGCCGGGCCGCGAGTCCAGAGCAGGCAGCTGATCTGCACCAGAGCGAGACCAAAGCAGCCGATCAACAGGAGAGGTGCTGGATGGAGCAGGGTGGTGGCGGCCTGATTGAGCAGTTCCGCAGCTTGCCCTGGGTCAGCGCTCACCGCCTGGGGCCAGAGGGGCATCAGGCCGGTGGCGGCGATTGCCGCATCGGTGGCGGCGGTGCCCAGCAGGGAGCCCAGATAGAAGCCGCAGGCAAGGCGCCAGCGGCCGGCCAGGCCGCCCAGGGCGAGGGGCAGGGCCAGGGCCTCCAGCGGCAGATGGCAGATCGGGAACTGTCGGGCCCATCCCCAGAACAGCGCTCCCGCCAGCCAGCTGCCACTGAATCCCACCAGCACCTCACCGCAACGGCGCAGGCCTGGTTTCTCGCTGTGGGCGAGGCCCACCCCCAGGGCCAGCAGCACCGCTGTGAACAGCGCGGCGCTGAAGGGTGCATGGCGCACCCAGGGGGCTTCCACGAACACAGGCAGCACCACCAGGAGGCTGCTCAGCAGCACTGCCTGCCAGGCCATGGAGGACTGCAGGGGGTTGGCCTGGAATGGCCAGGACGGGCCCATGGATCGAGCAGCAGCTCCGGAGATGGCTGGTGCAGCGCTGGCTGGCAGTGGCCTCACCGGAACCCCGATCACCCGACGTGTGAAGAAAGTTGTGCAACCTTAAGGGGTTCCGGCGGGCCCGCCGCCATAGCTTCATGGCGTTCTGAATCCCCCTGCTGTTTTGCCAAGCCCGTTGGTTGCCCTTGCCCACCCCTCCGACACGGTGCTGGCGGTGCCTGTGGCCGCACAGAACGGACTGGGACTCGTGGAGGCCTGCTGGCGCTCCCTGGTGCTGGGGGTGGTGCAGGGGCTCACGGAATTCCTGCCGATCAGCAGCACCGCCCACCTCAAGGTGGTGCCGGTGCTGCTGGGCTGGGGCGATCCCGGCGTGTCGGTGACCGCGGTGATCCAGCTGGGCAGCATCGCTGCCGTGCTGGCCTTTTTCCGCCGCGACCTGCTGGAGGTGGGCCGCGGCATCACCCGGGCGTTTCGCCATGGCCAGTGGGGCGACCCCGCAGCGCGCCTGGGCGTGGCCATGGCCCTCGGCACCGTGCCGATCGTGCTGGGTGGCCTGGCTCTCAAGCTCTGGGTGCCCGATTACGACAATGCCCCCGTGCGCAGCATGGGCTCGATCGCGGTCGTCTCGATCGTGATGGCCCTGCTGCTGGCTCTGGCTGAACTGGTGGGCAAGCGCCAACGCACCCTCGAGGCGGTGCGGCCGGTCGATGGCGTGCTGGTGGGCCTGGCCCAGGCCCTGGCGTTGGTGCCGGGCGTGTCACGCTCCGGCAGCACCCTCACCGCCTCCCTGTTCGATGGCTGGGAGCGGGCGGCGGCGGCGCGGTTTTCCTTTCTGCTCGGCCTGCCGGCGATCACTTTGGCCGGCCTGGTGGAGCTCAAGGGGGCGCTGGAAGCACCGGCCAATGGCGGACCGATCCCCCTGCTGGTGGGCATCCTCTCGGCGGCGGTGGTGTCGTGGCTGGCGATCGCCTGGCTGCTCCGCTTCCTGCAGCGCCACAGCACCTGGATCTTCGTGGCCTACCGGCTGCTTTTCGGTGTGGCCATCCTGCTCTGGCTGCGCGCCACAGTGGAGGGGTAGAGCGCCAGGCCAGCCCCTCCGCCGATGTGGAACGAACCCTCCGCCGGCATTGCCGTTGCCGCCGATGACGCTGCCAAAGCCGGTGGCGCGCCTCCGCGCCTCCCGCAACCGGCGGTGGTGGCCATGGTGGAGCCCGGTTCCATCGGTGAGGAGCTGGGTTTCCAGCCCGGCGACAGGCTGCTGAGCATCAACGGCCAGCGCCCCCGCGACCTCATCGATCTGCAGTTCCTCGTGGGCGAGGAGGAGCTGGTGCTCGAAGTGGAAGATCCGGACGGCACTCTCCACACCGTGGAGCTGGAGAAGGATCTCGATGAGGGCCTGGGTCTGGGCTTCACCGAGGCCCTGTTTGATGGGCTCAAGCAGTGCAACAACGCCTGTCCGTTCTGCTTCATCGACCAGCAGCCGCCGGGGAAGCGCCGCAGCCTCTATCTCAAAGACGACGACTACCGCCTCAGCTTTCTCTACGGCTCCTACCTCACCCTCACCAACCTCAGCGAGGCCGACTGGCGCCGCATTGAGACCCAGCGCCTGTCGCCGCTGTTTGTGTCGGTCCATGCCACCGAGCCGGAGCTGCGCAGCCGCCTGCTGGTGAACCCGCGCGCCGGCCTGTTGCTGGAGCAGCTGCGCTGGTTCCAGCAGCGGGATCTGCAGATCCATGCCCAGGTGGTGGTGTGCCCGGGACTCAACGACGGCCCGGCCCTGGAACGCACCCTCCGGGATCTGGCGGATTTTGCCGGCGGCGACTGGCCGGCGGTGCTGTCGGCGGCCGTGGTGCCGGTGGGTCTCACCCGCTTCCGCCCCCCCGGTGATGGCCTGGTGCCGGTGGATCGGGCATCAGCGCGGGCGGTGATTGCCCTGGTGGAGCCCCTGCAGCTGGACTTTCAGCAACGGCTGGGCAGCCGCTTCGCCTGGCTCTCCGATGAGTGGTATCTGATCGCCGGCCTTCCCCTGCCACCCCGGGCCAGCTACGAAGACCTGCCTCAGCAGGAGAACGGCGTGGGCAGCATCCGTGCCTTTCTCGAAGCGCTGGATCAGGCCACCGCTCACCTGCCAAAGCGGGTGGAGCGTCCGCGGCGGCTGAGTTGGGTGGTGGGCCAGCTGGTGGCCGAGGCCCTGGCACCGGTGGTGGAGCGGCTCAACGCCGTGGAGGGAGTGGAGCTGATCCTGCATGGCCTGCCCAGTCCCTACTGGGGCCAAGAGCAGGTGGTCACGGGGCTGCTGACCGGTTCGGATCTGCTGGAGGGGCTCAGGGGCCGGGATCTGGGTCAGGCTTTACTGCTGCCGGCGGTCACCCTGCGCCAGGGGGTACCGGTGTTTCTCGATGACATGCCCCTGGCGGAGCTGGAGCAGGCTCTTGGACTCCCCATCCACCAGCTGGGTGGTGCGGCTGACCTGGTGGCTGTCTGTTGCGCAGCCTTCAACTCTCCAGGAGATCCTTAAACTCCCGGCAAAAGCTTGAGCTAGGCGTGCCCCTATCCGCTACCCGACTGGCCCTGGTCAGCGTGCTGGGACTTCCCCTGCTCCTACCACCCGTGCTGGCCCAACAGCCCGATGCCGCCGTCGCTGCCCCGGAGGGCAGCCAGGCGCCTGTGAGCCCGCGGTCTCAGGCCCTGCCGCTGGCCCCGGATGTCAAAGGTGAGCGGCCGCGGGTCAATCCCAAGCTGGTTCCCGCTGCTGCCACTGAGCTGCCCCAGCCCTTGGATGGGCTCGCTGCGCCTGCTCCACTGGCATTGCCGGTCCGCCCAGAACAGGTCACGATCCAGCAACTTCGGCCGCTCACCCTGGCCCAGGTAGAGACGCTCGCTGAGGTCAACAATCCCAATCTCAAGGCGATCGCCAGTCAGGTGGATCAGGCGCAGAGCAACCTGCGCGCCCAGATCGCCCAGTGGTACCCCAACATCGACCTGGACGCTGGCTCGGCATTCCCGCGCTTCAGCGCTGGAGCTAACAGAACGACACGCCGTGCGCCTCAGTTCAACGAGGACGGCACACCCGTTCGCGATGCGGATGGCAACATCGTCACGCGGCGACGATCGGACACGGTGAATGGCGATCGCTGGGATGCAGGGGTGGCGCTGTCAGCGCGCTGGGGGCTGATCGATCCGCGGCGCAATCCCACGATTGCAGCGGCCCGGGATCAATTCGAGCGCGCCAAGTATCAATACGTGATCGCCTTGCGCGACCTGCGCCTGCAAGCCGCCCAGGCCTATTTCGATCTGCAGCAGGCTGATGACCAGGTGCGTATCGGCCAGGAGTCTGTCCGGGCCTCCCTGGTGAGTCTCAGGGACTCTCGAGCCCGTTTCCAGGCGGGAGTCGCCACCAAGCTCGAGGTGCTGGAGGCCGAAACCCAGCTCGCCCGCGATCAACAGCTGCTCACCAGCGCTCTGGCTGCCCAGTCGGTCACGCGGCGTGCCCTGGCTTCTCTGCTTGATCTGCCCCAGACCGTGACCCCCACAGCCCAGGACCCCTCCAGGGTGCTGGGTGTGTGGCAGCCAAGCCTGCAGGAAAGCATCGTGGCGGCCTTTGCCTTCCGTGAGGAGTTGGATCAGATCGTGCTGGATATCTCAATCGCCAACAGCCAGGCCAATGCTGCGCTTGCTGATGTTCAGCCGTTTCTAAATATTTTTACCACCTTGGCAGCCAGTTGGGCTGATGGTGACACCACCAGTGATGAGATCATCTCGCGCGGGAACTTTGACTTCAGCATTGGCATGGGTGCCAGTTGGCGTTTGTTTGATGGTGGTGCCGCACAGGCCCAGGCGCGGCGCAACCGCCAGTTGGCGGAGGAAAACACCTTCCGCTTCTCACAGCGGCGCGATGCCATTCGCTTCGATGTGGAGGAAAGCTTCTATGAGCTTGAGAAAAACAATCGCAACATCACGACCACTGCTCGGGAGGTGATCTCAGCCCGCGAGTCGCTGCGCCTCGCCCGCCTGCGCTTCCAGGCAGGGGTCACCACCCAGCGCGAAGTGGTGGATAACCAGCGCGATCTCACCCAGGCGGAAGTGCGTTTCTCCAATGCCATCACCGACTACAACAAGCGTCTGGCAGAACTGCGCCGCCGCACGGGCCTCGATGAGATCATTGCCTGCCCGGCTCGCACCCTGCCTGCGGTGAAGCCAGTGGGTGTTTCCGATATTCCTGTGGAGCCGGCCCGCCTCCTGCCCGCCTGCGAGGCAGCCAACCCGGGACCGGTCTGAACCTGCCCGCTGCACCCGTCCTTTCCAGATCCCTTCGGTCCCATCAGATCCCCGTTGTCCGGTCCCTCGCCACCTGCGGCTCCAGCACCAGGCCTGGGGCTCATTGCCACCCTCCGGCTCGGCCTGTTCCAGGGATGTCTTGGCTGCCTGGCGGTTGTGTTCGCCGGCCTGATGAACCGGGTGATGATCAGCGAGCTCGGCTTCCCCGCTCTGCTGGTGGGCCTGGCCCTGGCCTTCGAGCAGTTCGTCTCCCCCAGTCGGGTGCTGTTCGGCCAGTTTTCAGACGCCTTCCCCATCGGCGGCCGTCACCGCGTTCCCTACATCTGGCTCGGCACCAGCCTCTTCTGTGGGCTGGCGGTGCTCTCGGTGCCGTTGATCTTCCATGTTTCGCGCCTGCTGGCTGGCAACAGCCCGGGGCTGCTCTGGGGCGGCGTGGCCGCCCTCTGCGGTCTTTTCGCCCTTTATGGACTGGCGGTGTCGATGGCCAGCACCCCCTATCTCGCCCTGGTGATCGACCGCACCAACGAGCAGGAGCGCCCCAGAGCGGTGGGCATCATCTGGTGTCTGCTCACCGTGGGCATCGTGCTGGGGGCTATTGCCACAGCCATTGCTCTCCGGGGCCTGGATGGCGTTACCGATCCAGGCGTGCTGGAGCCGGCCCTGCTGCGGTTCATGCTGGGCATCGTCTGCACGGTGCTGCTGCTCACCCTGGTTGCCACCTGCGGCATGGAGCGCTCCCGGTCCGCCCTGCCAACGGCTGGGGCGGTGAGGCGGGATGACGCCATCACCCTCAAGCAGGCCTGGGCCCTGGTGACCTCCAGCCGCCAGGTGCTGGTGTTCTTTCTGTTTCTGGTGCTGTTCACCCTGGGCCTCTTCCTCCAGGACCCGATCCTGGAGAGCTATGGGGCCGAGGTGTTTGCCATGCCGATCGCGGCCACGGCCTCCCTTAATGCGATCTGGGGGATCGGCACCCTGCTGGGGCTGCTGCTGGCAGGTATCTGGATCGTGCCGCGCTTCGGCAAGCTGGCCACGGCCAGGCTGGGTTGCCAGTTGATCGCCGGCAGCCTGCTGCTGCTCCTGTTGGCCGGTGTCAGCGCGCAGGTCACGCTCCTGAGGATGGTGATGCTGGTGTTCGGCCTTTCGGCTGGCATCGGCACCAACAGTGCTCTGGTGCTGATGCTCGACCTCACCCTGCCGGAAGCGGCCGGTACCTTTGTGGGGGTGTGGGGACTGGCTCAGGCCATGTCCCGTGCCCTCGGCAAGGTGATCGGCGGAGGACTCCTCGATCTGGGCCGCTGGTTGGCGGGATTGCTGGGGATGGACGGGTCGGCATTTCCGGCCTACGCCCTGGTGCTGGGCGTGGAGGTGCTGGTTTCTCTTGGCGCGCTGGTGGCCCTGAGCAGGGTGAACCTGCGCCAGTTCAGGGAAGATACGGGACGAAGCCTGACCAGGGTGCTGTCCCTCGAACTCGGATGACTGTGCCCCTTTCCTCCGCCGATCTCACCCCGGGTCTGATGGCCCTGCTGGATCGGGTGGGCGAGCGTCAGCGCCTTGATTTCGGCCACATGGCGTCGGATGTGAAAGCCGATGGCAGCCTGATCACGGCCTGTGACCGCTGGAGTGACGCCACGCTGGTTCAGGGACTGGCCGAGCTCTTTCCCGGTGAGGGCGTGCTCAGCGAGGAGGGTGACCGGCGGGTGCCTGCCACCTCCAGCTACTGGGTGGTGGATCCCCTCGACGGCACCACCAATTTTGCGGCGGGGATTCCCTACTGGGCCATCTCTCTGGCCCGGTTCCAGGATGGAAGACCCCAGATGGCGGTTCTCGATGTGCCGCCCCTGCGCCAGCGGATCGTGGCCCTGCGCGGGCAGGGGGCCTGGCGCAACGGAAAACCCCTCTCACCCCCCGCCCTTCAGAACCATCCTGCAGGCTGCGCCTCCCTCTGCAGCCGCTCGATCGGCGTGCTGCAGAAACTGCCCGATCAGCGCTTTCCGGGCAAGATTCGCCTGCTCGGGGTGGCCAGCCTCAACCTGGTGAGTGTGGCGATGGGCCAGACCGTCGCCGCCCTGGAAGCCACGCCCAAGATCTGGGACCTGGCTGCGGCCTGGCTGGTGCTCAGCGAGCTCGACTGCTCCCTGCGCTGGCTGGCCCAATCTCCGGATGGTCTCGTGCCCGGCGCGGACCTCAGCGAGGCCGATTTCCCTGTGCTTGCTGCCGATCAGCCGGAAACCCTGGCCCGCTTTCTGCCCTGGGGCGAGGCCCTGGTGACCTGATTGCGCCTTGCGGTGTTGAGGTGTTATGGTTTTGGACTGCGCGCAGCGAGAGCTGAGCGCGGCTTACGGGATGAAGCCAAGGCGAGAGCCGACGGTGCTGTAAGTTTTCTGAGTCGCCGGGAGGCGACGAGCTGCCAAGAGCCCTGA
>JBIIXY010000156.1:0-4136 GCA_044347105.1 Prochlorococcaceae cyanobacterium | reverse complement strand
TCGCCAAGCTGCCGGCCCTGGAGGACGACCGCTTCAGCGATCCGGCGGGCGGGCCCCTGCGGCTGTTCGAGAGCGGCGCGATCCTGCTGCACCTGGCCGAGCATGACGGCGGTGAGTTCAGCGGCCCGCCGGAGCAGGCGGCGGTGCGGCGGGCGAAGGTGGCCCAGTGGCTGCTGTTCGCCAATGCCACCCTGGCGGTGGCCCTGTTCGTGCCCAGCAACCGGGAGCGGGAGTTCCCGCGGCTGATGGGGGTGCTCGATGGCCTGCTGGCCACGGGCCAGCCGCTGGTGGGGGAGCAGTGGGGCGCGGCCGACTGCGCCGTGCAGGCCTACCTGGCCTACCTGCCGATCTTCTTCCCCCAGATCGATCTGGAGCCCTGGCCGGGGGTGCGGGCGGCGATCGCCAGCGCCCAGGCCAGCCCGGCCTACCAGCGGGCGATCGGCAGCCGGTGACAGGCCCGGCATCGGCGCCGTTCAGCTGGGGCGGCGAGCGGCTGGAGCTGCTGGCGGAGCGGGCGGTGTGGGATCCGCGGCGGCGGGTGCTGCTGCTGGCCGACCTGCACCTGGGCAAGGCCGAGAGCTTCCAGGCCCAGGGCATCCCCCTGCCCTCCGATGGCGATGCCGCCACCCTCAACGCCCTGCTGGCGCTGGCCACGCGGCTGCAGCCCGAGCAGGTGGTGGTGCTGGGCGACCTGATCCACAGCCGCCTGGGCCTCACGGGCGAGCTGCGGGCCAAGCTGGCGGCCCTGCCCGAGCTGCTCGGCTGCCCCCTGCGCCTGATCGGCGGCAACCACGAGCGCGGCAGCTGGATCGCCGGCCTGGCCCAGGAGCCGAGTCAGGCTCTGGGCCCCTGGTGGCTCAGCCACGAGCCCGAGCCCCGCGCCGGCCAGCTCAACCTCTGCGGCCACCTGCACCCGGTGGCCCTGCTGGGCGGCAGCGGCGACCGCCTGCGCCTGAGCTGCTTCAGCTACTGCCCGCGCAGCGAGCGGCTGGCCCTGCCGGCCTTCGGCGCCCTCACCGGCGGCATGCCGCTGCCGGCCCACGAACGCCAGTGGCTGATCGCCGATGGGGTGGTGCTGGTGGCTCCGCTAGCTAAGGCCCAACACCTTCTCAACAATCCAGACAGGCCCGCCGTTCCGCGTCGCTGATGTCACCGCGCTCGCGCTGCCACTGGCGCCGGCGCAGGTGTTCGTAGGCCTGGCAGAACTCTTCGCCCAGCGCCTGGCGCAGGGCGGTGTCGGCGGCGAAGGCGTCGAGGGCCTCGCCCAGGTCGGCCGGCAGGCGCTGGCACTGGTCCAGGCCCAGGGGCTGGGCGTAGTTGTCGTTGTCGCGGCGGGGGCCGGGGTCGAGCTGGCGGGCGATGCCATCGAGCCCCGCCGCCAGGATCGCCGCCTGCAGCAGGTAGGGGTGGGCGGAGCCGTCGGGCAGACGCAGCTCCAGGCGCTGGCTGTCGGGGATGCGCACCATGTGGGTGCGGTTGTTGCCGGTGTAGCTGATGCCGCCGGGGCTCCAGGTGGCACCGGAGGTGGTGGGCGGCGCCGCCAGGCGCCGGTAGCTGTTCACGGTGGGGTTGGTGATCGCGCACAGGGCCGGCGCGTGGGTGATCAGGCCCCCCAGGAACTGATAGGCCAGCGGGGAGAGGCCCAGCTCGCCGCTGGGGTCGTGGAAGAGATTGCGGCCGGCCCCCCAGAGCGAGAGATGGGTGTGGCAGCCGTTGCCGGTGAGGGCGGCGAAGGGCTTGGCCATGAAGCTGGCGCGCAGCCCCTGCTGCTCGGCCATCGCCTTCACCATCACCTTGAAGAAGGCGTGGCGATCGGCGGTGGTGAGGGCATCGGCGAAGGTCCAGTTGATCTCGAACTGGCCGTTGGCGTCCTCGTGATCGGCCTGATAAGGCCCCCAGCCCAGTTGCTCCATCGCCGTGAGCAGGGGGCCGATCAGGCCGAAGCGGCGCATCAGGGCCAGCTGGTCGTAGCAGGGTTTCTCCTGGTGGTCGGCCGGATCGGCGATGGCGGCGCCATCCGGACTGAGCAGGAAGAACTCCGCCTCCACGCCGCTGCGCAGCTCAAAACCAAGGGCGGCGGCCCGCTGTTGCTGGTGGCGCAGCAGCCGGCGCGGGCACTGGGCCATCGGCGTGCCGTTGAGGGTGAGCTCGGCCGCCATCCAGCCCACGCCGCTCTGCCAGGGCAGGGCCGTGAGGCTGGCCGGGTCGGGCACGGCCAGCACGTCGCCATCGGCGGGGGAGAGATCCAGCCAGGCGGCAAAGCCCGCGAAGCCGGCTCCATCGCTGGCCATGGCCGCCATGGCGGAGGCTGGCACGAGTTTGGCCCGCTGGATGCCGAACAGATCGGTGAACGACACCAGCACGAACTGGAGCTGCAGCTCCTGCAGGCGCTGGCTCAGATCGGGGGTGGGCTGGGACATGCCGGCGGGGGTGAAGGGAAACAGGGTTTGGGGGGCGGGGCTCAGAGCGCTGGCTCGGCGGCCAGCAGGGCATCAACGATCGAGCGCAGCCGCTGCTGCTCCGGCGGGCTGCTGTGGGGGTTGCCGGCGCGGTGCCCCAGCTCCGACTCAATCCGCTCGAAGCGGGCGCCGGGGATGGCCGCCGCCTCGGCGGCCAGGTCGTCGGGGGTGAAGTAGAGGTCGTGGCTGCCGGCCACCACGGCGGTGCGGGCCCGGATCCCCCCGAGGGCGGCGGCCAGGTCACCGCCGAGGGCCACGTCGTGGGCCAGCCAGGTGTCGAGCATGGCGATCAGGTCGCGCGGGTCGTGGCGGCGGTAGTGGGGCAGCCAGTGCTGCTCCACGTGCTCCTCGATCGGCACCTGGACGGTGCGGAAGAAGGGCTGGCTGGCGGCCCAGCTGGCGTAGATCAGGGCATAGGTGCGCAGCCCCTGCTCCGGCTCGGCGGTGAAGCCGCTGCCGGTCCAGTGGCGGTCGGCGGTGAGGGCCTGGCGCAGGCTCAGGCAGAACAGGCGGTTGTGGGGAGAGGTGCGCGCCGTGCCGCAGACGCAGCAGATGCGCTGCACCAGCTCCGGGTGATCCACGGCCCACTGGTAGGCCTGCTGCGCCCCCATCGACCAGCCGTAGATCAGGGGAATCCGCTCCACCCCGTACAACTCACGCAGCAGCTGGCGCTGGGCGGTGACGTTGTCGCGGTGCTGCACCACCCAGCCCTGCTCCGCCAGCCCCATGGCGCTGTTGCTCGGGCTGCTGGAGGCGCCGTTGCCGAACTGGCCGGCGATCACGATGCACCAGCGCCCGGGGTCGAGCACGGGGCCGGCCAGCCAGGCCAGATCCTCGGGCCGGGCGCCGTAGGAGGTGGGCACCAGGATCAGATTGCTGCGCGCGGCATTCAGCTCGCCGATCTGCAGGGCCTGGATGTGGGCCGCCGGGATGCTGTGGCCGCAGTGCAGCGGCCAGTCGCCGAGGGGGTGGTGGATCGTCTGGTGCCGGGTGTGGCGATCGCCCGTGACTGTGGCGCTCATGCCGGCTGGTTGCCGGCGGTGGGCAGGGCCAGGGCCGGCAGGTTGGCCAGCAGCTGGCGGTGCACGGCCAGGTAGCCCGGATCGATGTGCTGCAGGTGGGGCGCGATGAAGCGGTGGGCCGCCGGCAGGGCGTGGAAGGGGATCGAGGCGACGAGGTGATGCTCGGCGTGGAACGGCATGTTCCACATCAGCCAGCGCACCGGCCAGGTGGTGAGGGTGGTGCGGGTGTTGCTGGTGCCGTCGGTGGAGAAGCTGCAGCCGCTGTGCTCGGCCAGCAGCACAAAACGCAGGAAGGGCTGCCCCACCGCCAGGGGCAGCAGCCAGAACCAGAGCAGAAAGCCGTTGGCGCCGATCAGCGACACCGCCGCCAGCACCCCGTACACCCCCACCTGCAGCCAGGCCGAGCGGCGCACGGCCGGAATCACCTCGGGGCTGAGGTAGGGCAGGGCCGAGAGATCACCCCAGAGCAAGCGGCTGAAGCCGGCCAGCTTGCCGCTCCACCAGTGCCAGCCGCTGATCTCCAGCACATAGGCCGCCGCGGTGGTGGGCACCGGGTCGTCGAGCTCCGGATCCAGCCCCGGCTGGTGGGTGTAGCGGTGGTGCCACTGGTGATAGCGGCGGTAGGCGGTGGCGTTGTAGAAGCTGAGCAGCCCCA
>JBIIXY010000155.1:0-4146 GCA_044347105.1 Prochlorococcaceae cyanobacterium | reverse complement strand
ACTGCTTCCGCTTCAACAGGCGCTTCTCGCTGGCGGCGATGACCGAACGGATCGCCAATGCCGTCTGTTGCTGTATGCCTTGCACCGAACGGGATCTCAGGGTCGCGGAGTGTTATGGGTAATCAAGCCTGCCGTTGGGGGGCGGCAGCGTCCCCCGGCTCCCCGGCCTGGCGGCCCCAGGCCAGGGGCTCCAGGCTGAGCGTTTCGCTGAGCCGCAGGGAGGTGGGCGGCAGGCCCGCCGCCGCCCGGCCGTGCACGCCCAGCAGCAGGGCCTCCAGCTCCATCGCCAAGCGGCGGTTGTCCACCATCCGGCTGCTCCAGTAGGTGTCCTTCACCGCCGCCTTCAGCCCATCGATCGCCGGGCGGCCGCTGCTGGCGAGGGCCACGGCGCGGGCCACGTAGTCGGCCGGGCTGGTGGCGATCCACTCCTCCAGCCCGGCGGTGGCCAGGATGCCGCTCGCCACCCGGGCGGCGAAGGTGCGTCCGGGGAGCGTGAGCACCGGCACGCCAGCGCGCAGGGCGTCGGAGCAGGTGGTGTGGGCGTTGTAGGGCCAGGTGTTGCTCCTGCGGGCAGTGGGGCGCGAACAGCAGCCGCTCCGGATCGATGCCGTGGCAGCGGGCCTGGTGGCGCATCCGCTCCCGCAGGGCATCAGTGCGGGGATCGAGCAGCCATAGCCACGCCTCCGGGCACTGCTGCAGGATCCGGGCCCAGAGGGCGAAGGTGTCCGGTGAAAACTTGTAGGGCTGGTTGAACACCCCCAGCACCACCCCCTCCTCCGGCAGGCCGGCCGCTGTGCGGCTGGGGCAGAGCTCCAGGTCGGGCGGGAGATGGTCGTTCGGCTGGTAGGAGCGCGGCAGCTGCAGCAGGCATTCGGAGAAACCGTCGGCATTGGCCTCGTTCACCACCCAGGGATCCACGATCACGTAGTCCACGGCCGGGCCGGCACCGAGCGTGCCGGGCATGCCCAGCCACTGGATCTGCACCGCCGCCGGCCGCCAGGCCATCACCTCCACCCGGGTCATCGCCGTCATCTGGTTGAGGTCGATCAGCAGGTCGATGCCGTCGTCGCGGATGCGCTGGGCCAGCTGGGCCGAATCCAGCCGGGCCACGTTCACCGCCCGGTCGAACGGCTGGCGCAGCCGGTCGCGCACCGTGGAGCTGTCGTCGAAGGCGTTGTGGTACGCCCACCACTCGATGGCGGTATGGGGGAGCTCCACCAGCAGCCCCACCACCAGATGGCCGATCGCATGGCCGCGCAGATCGGAGGAGAGGATCCCCACCCGCAGCTTCTCGCCGCTGGCGAGCTGCCGCGGCGTGGGCGCTGGCTGCAGGGGTGCGGCCGGCGCGGTGAGCGTGCGCCAGCAGCCGCTGGCGGCGCCCAGGTGGGCCCGCTGGCTGATATCGGCACCGAGCAGGGTGAACACATCGCTGCTACTGGGGCTGCGGTCGAGCGGGGCGAGCAGGGCCTCCGACAAGCGCCGCTCCAGGGTGGGCAGCGCTTCCCAGAGCCAGTGCTTGCGGCAGAGATCCACCGCCACCGACAGCACCGTGGCACTGGTCACCTCCAGCGTGGTGAGGGCCTGCAGCCGCTCCTCCAGCGCATCGAGATCGAACAGGGCCGGATCCAGGCTCTGCAGTTGCTGCCACAGCTCGGCGTGGGCCGGCGACCGCCGCAGGCCCTCCAGGCAGGCCCGATAGGCGGCCGCTTCGTCGCACTCGTCGCGGGCCAGCCGGGCCCGCAGCAGCTGCAGATCCGGATGGGTGGGGTCGAGGTCGCCGGCCCGCTCCAGGCAGCGGCGCACGTCGGCGGGACGCTGGCGCAGCAGGGCGATCCGGGCCAGGTTGAGCCAGGGCGCCGGTTCCTCCATCCGCTCGCTGAGCTCGAGGAACTGCCGCTCGGCGTCGTCTAGGCGCCCCTGCAGCAGATACACCGTGGCCAGATTGGCCTGGGCGGAGGGCAGCTCCGGCACCAGCTCCAGGGCCCGTTCGTAGGCGGCGGCGGCCTTGTCGAGCTGGCCGGCGTTCTTCTGGATCACGCCGTAGTTGATCAGCACGCCCGGATCGGGGCTGCCCATCCCCTCCAGGGCCCGCTCCGCCTCCTCCAGGGCCTTGCCCGGTTGGCCATTGGTCTGCAGGATCAGGGCCTGGAAGATCCGGGCGGGGGCGAACTCCGGGTCCACCTCCAGCGCCTGCCCGTAGCGGCGCAGGGCCTCCGGGATGAAGCCGCGTTGGTGGAGGTTCTGGCCTTCCTGAAACAGGCGGTTGCGGCGATCGTTCACAGAGCTGGACACGGGCCCACCGATCTGTGCGGGAACCTTAGCCGTGGCGTCTTTTCGGGATGGCGGCTGGTGGGGCAGCCATCACCACGGCCCGGCCGCAGAGCACCAGCACAGCGGCGTTGAGCAGGTGCCAGAACAGATGGGTGCCGATCGGCCAGAGCGGGCAGAGGGCATTGTCCAGGCTGCGCAGCGACAGCGACAGGCTGAACAGGCCCGTGGCCCCCACCAGCAGCCACGACCCCTGGCTGCGCCGCTGATGCCAGGCCAGCAGCGCCAGCACCGCCAGGGTGGGGGCGTACACCAGCGAGCCGTTGAGCAGGGGCGGCAGGCCGCGCACCGCCAGGCAGGCCAACAGGAAGGCCAGGCAGAGGCCCGCCGACGGCAGCAGCGCCAGGCCGGCCTGGCGTCGCAGGTAGAGCAGCAGAAACACCAGTTGGAACAGCAGGATCGGGATCACATCCGCCGCCAGTGCCCAGCCGGTGGCGACGGTGTGGAACAGGCCGCTGCCGATGCCGATGGCCAGGGCCAGGGCCGCCAGGGTCTGCAGGCCCCGGTCGCTGCGGGCCAGGCGCTGCAAGCGCCAGGCGGCCAGCAGAAACGCCCCATTGGTGATGGCATTCAGCGGTTCGGCCAGCAGGCCGGGGCCCAGCCGTTCGCAATAGAGGTCGATCACGGCCATGGGTTCAATCCTGCTCCTGCAGGGCCACCAGGTCCTTGAGCTGGCCCACGTCCATGCCGCCCAGCCAGTCTTCGCCGGAGCCCACGATCTCCTCAGCCAGCTTCGACTTCTCGCGGATCATCCGGTCGATGCGCTCCTCCACCGAGCCGCTGGTGATGAACTTGTGCACCAGCACCCGGTTGGTCTGGCCGATGCGGTAGGCGCGGTCGGTGGCCTGGTTCTCCACGGCCGGGTTCCACCAGCGATCGATGTGGAACACGTGGCTGGCGCGGGTGAGGTTGAGGCCCACGCCGCCGGCCTTGAGCGAGAGCAGGAACAGCTGGGGGCCGCGCGGATCGTCCTGGAAGCGATCCACCATCGCCTGCCGCTCCGCCTTGCTGGTGTTGCCGTAGAGGAAGGGCACCTCCTGGCGCCAGGTGCGCTCCAGATGGGCCTTGAGCAGGTGGCCCCACTCGGCGAACTGGGTGAAGAGCAGGGCCCGGTCGCCCGCCTCGATCACCTCCTCGAGGATCTCCTCCAGCCGCTGCAGTTTGGCGCTGCGGCCGGCGAATCCAGCGGCCGCCCCGTTGCCCACTCCATTGCCCACTGCCGCCTGCACGTCCTCGCCCAGGGCCAGGGCCGGGTGGTTGCACACCTGCTTGAGCTTGGTGAGCAGGGCCAGCACCTGGCCGTGCTTCTGGCCAAGCGGGGCGCGGGCGATGGCATCGAGGCTCTGCTCCACGGTGCGGTTGTAGAGCTTCTTCTGCTCGGGGCTGAGCCCCACCCACTCGTGCAGCTCCACCTTCTCGGGCAGGTCGGAGATGATCGAGCGGTCGGTCTTCAGGCGGCGCAGGATGAACGGGCCCACCCGGCTCTTGAGGTCCCGCATCGAGGCCATGTCGCCGTAGCGCTCGATCGGCAGGCGGTAGCGCTGGCGGAAGAAGGGCTCATCGCCCAGCACCTTCGGATTGAGGAAATCCATCAGCGCCCACAGCTCGCTCACGCGGTTCTCCACCGGCGTGCCGGTGAGGGCGATGCGGAAGCGGCCGCTGCGGCTGCCGCGGCCCGGCCGGGCCAGGTCGCGGGCGGCCATCGACTGCTTGGCGCCGGGGTTCTTGATCGCCTGGGCCTCGTCGATCACCACCCCCTGCCAGTCGACGCTCTCCAGCAGTTCGCTGTCGCGCTGCAGCAGGCCGTAGCTGGTGAGC
>JBIIXY010000009.1:0-41187 GCA_044347105.1 Prochlorococcaceae cyanobacterium | reverse complement strand
GCTGCACCAGGCCAACTGGGAATTTGCCGGACGGGATCCGGTGCTGCCACCGCGCAACGGCTGGGATCTGGCCCAGTTGTTCGGAGCCCTGGGCCCCGCCAACCTGCTCAGCGCGCCTCTGGCCGCGGCCACGATCGCCGATCTGCTCCGCCTCTGCGGCTGCAGTGGCGACCAGCGGCTGCGGCGCTTCCTTGATCTGCAGCTGCGGCTCTACTCCCAGGAGCCGGCGGATCGCACCGCGGCCCTCTATGGCGCCACCGTGCTGGCCATGGCCCAGGAACCCCTGGGTCTGTGGCACTTGGAGGGCTCGATGCAGGCTCTCAGTACAACCCTGGAGCAGGCGCTGCTGGAGGCTGGAGGGCAACTGCGATTCCGCCACCGGGTGAGCGCCCTGCGGCACAACCCTGCGGGCGGCTGGGTGGTGAGCGGCGAACGCAACGGCGGCGGCGCGGCATTCCGGCAGGAGGCCAGCGAGCTGGTGCTGGCCCTGCCCCCGCAGCTGCTGCCTGCGCTGCTGGGGGAATCGCTGCCAAGCTCCTACCGTCAGCGGCTGGCTGGGCTGCCCGACCCGTCTGGCGCCCTGGTGTTCTATGGGGCCGTGGCACGGAGCCAGCTGCCCGCAAACACCCCCGGCCATCTGCAGTTCGCCTGCGACGACCCCGGCTCCCTGTTCGTCTCGGCGAGCCGGGAGGGGGATGGTCGGGCCCCGGCGGGTCAGGCCACCGTGATCGCCAGCGTGTTCACGGCCGCCCGTCCCTGGTTCAGCGGCGATGCCCAGAGCTACGACAGCGCCAAGCAGCAGGCCATGGCAGCAATCCGGCGCGGCCTGGAGCGAGGCCTGGGGCTGGCACCAGGAGCCTGGTTGCACCAGGAGCTGGCCACCCCCCGGGGCTTTGCCCGCTGGACCGGGCGACCCTTCGGCTTCGTGGGCGGGCTGGGCCAGCGGCCCCGGCTGTTCGGACCCTTCGGCCTGGCCAGCCGCTCGCCCATTCCCGGCCTTTGGCTTTGCGGTGATGCGATCTATCCCGGTGAAGGCACGGCCGGGGTCAGCCTGTCGGCCCTGATGTGCTGCCGCCAGCTGCTGGCAGGTCGGGGGCAGAAGCTGGATCTGGCCTGATCTCCTGCGCGGGCAGCACAAACTGGGGACGCAGGTGCTGACTCTCCGCCAGCGCCTGCTGCAGGGCGCTCCAGTCGCTGCGCTCCAGCTCGTTCTCCAGGGCCTCCAGGCTGCGGCGATAGCCAGCCAGGGCCTGGCGCAGGGCGTCACGGTTGCAACGGGCCATCAGGGTGCCCAGCTCCGGGTTGCCCCCACCCACCCGACTGGTATCGGCAAAACCACTGGAGGCCAGCTGGCGCACAAGCGCGGGCAGCTGGCCCGCGGGATCGGCGGCCGCCTGCCGGTGGGCGGTGTGGATCAGGGCGGCGCTGACCAGCACCGGCAGGTGGGAGATCAGGGCCACGGCCTGGTCGTGATCAGCGGCACCACAGCACAGCCACTGGGCACCCACCGCCGCCGCCAGAGCCGCCACCTGCCGCAGGGCAGCGGGGTCGGTGTCAGCCGTGGGGGTGGCCACCCAGGGCCGCCCCTGAAAGAGCTGGGGCGCGCCGGCCTCCACGCCGGCCTGGGCCGTGCCGGCCATCGGATGGCTGGCCACAAAGCGGGGGTGCAGAGCCTGCCAGCGCTCCAGCACCGGCCGCTTCACCGAGCCCACATCGGTGACCACCGCCTGGGCAGGCAGCGCCGCCACCAGGGCCGGATCCGGCTCCAGCAGGCGATCCAAGGGCAGAGCCAGCACCACCAGCCGGCAGCCGCCCAGCAATTGCGGATCGGTGGACACCCGCTGGGCCAGCCCCCGGGCCTGGGCCCGCTCGGCTGTGACCTGACGATGCACTAGCCCCCGCACCTCCAGGCCCTGGCGCTGCAGGTCGAGCCCGAGCGATCCGCCGATCAGCCCCAGGCCCACGATCCCCACCGGACCGCTCAGCGGGGTGGAAGCTGGCGGGCAGGGCGGATCGGTGGGCAAGGGAGCGGAGCCAGCGGGCGGGGATGTCATCGCTGCTGCAGTGCGATCCGGCCAGCTTCCTACGATTCGGTCCCATCGGCTGACAGCGGATGCTCGAAGCCCGCGCCCACCACCAGCTCAAGGCCCTGCTGCAGCAGGAAGGGGGCGAGCGCTGGCCCCACCACCTCAGCCTCAGCCGCCTGGTGGCCCGCAGCCTGCGCCGCGGCGACCAGACCCTGGTGCGGCTGGTGCCAGGCAGTGATCCCAGCTGGCTGATCAGCCTGCTGGTGCCGCTGGCCCTGAGCGAGGTGCCCCTGGCCCTGGTGGTGAGCGACCCCCTGCGCCAGCGCCTGCTCCAGGTGGAGCTGCCCCGCCTGCAGGCCGCAGGCCAGGGCCTGGCACTGCCCTGCTTCGAAGGGGACGAGCCTGGCGCTGCCAGGGTGTGGCTGCTCAATCACCGGCAGCTGCTGCGCGCCTGGCGCCAGCAGCAACTGGGCTCCAGGCAGGTGGTGATCCCGGAAGCGGAACTGCTCGACCCGGCGTTACGGCAGGCCCTGGAGATCCGTCTGGCTCCGGAACACTGGGACCAGCTGCGCCGGGCCCACCCCCAGGCGGAGGCCAGCCTGCTCGACCTGCACGGCAGGCTGAACAGATTGGTGCTGGGCCATGCCCGCACAGTGGATGGGCTGGTGCCTGTGGCGGCTGAGGCCGAAGCTCCTCTGCGCCAGCTGCTCACCCTGCTGGGCGACCTGCCCGACCCCTGGAGCAGCTGGCTGCGCCACGGAGACGCCAGCTGGACCAGCTGGGCCCGCCGCGACCCGCAACTGCTGCAGTGGAGCCTGCACCGCCAACCCCTCGACCCGCTGGCCGCGGTTCCGGGCCTGCTGCAACAGCGCGGCACCGTGCTGGTGGGGCAACTGGGGGCGGCCTGGAGTCCGGGCGGTCTGCTGGGGCGCGAGCCCGATGTGACCGTGGATCTGGGCGACCCGCCCCTGGCCGACCCCCTGCCGCTCTACGCGCCCCTACGCCAACCCCTGCCGAACAGCCCCTATTACGGCGAGCACCTGCTGGAGCAGAGCCGGCGGCTGGTGCTGGGCCAGGCGGGGCTGAGCGTGGTGCTGATCGACGACGACGCCCTGCGGCTGGCCCTGGCCAGTGGCCTGGCCGCTGAATTCGGCAGCAGGGTGGTGCAGGAACACACCGCGCCCGAGAGCAACGGGGTGGTCTGCTGCCGCTGGTCCTGGTGGCTGGCCCACCAGAACCGGCTGCCCGCGCCCGACCAGCTGATTGTGGCCCTGCTACCGATCGCCAGCCTGGAGGACCCGCTCACGGCAGCCCAGGTGCAGCACCTGCGTCTGCAGGGTCGCGACTGGTTCCGGGAACGGTTGCTGCCCGATGGCATGACCCGGCTGCAGCTGGCGGTGGCGAGTCTGCGGCGCGGCGGCGGCCGGTTGGCCATCCTCGATGGCCGACTGCGCGGCCGCAGTTGGGGGCAGACCCTGCTTGCCGCCCTTGAGCCCTGGCTCAACCTCACCCGTCTGCTGCCCCACTGAGCCAGCCCCGCTACAGGGGCTGGGTCCTGGCTGACTAGCCTCCGCATATCCAGCCACCCGAGCCACACCGATGGGGGAAGCGAAGCGCCGCCAGATCCAGGGCCTGCCGCCAAAGCAACCGAAATCTGACGCGGCCGGCACCGATACCAGCCCCCGGATCGCCTCCTGGCTCCCCCTCAGCCGCAATCAGGCTGACCGCTTCGTGACCATCACCACCAAAGGAGCCTGGATCGGCATTGCCGCACTGGTGATCTTCTGGCTCACGGTGCGCTTCCTCGGCCCAGCCGCCGGCTGGTGGACCCTGGCGGACGGCTGAGCGGTAGGCATTCATACTCACGCAAACCTGAAGAAAACCTTATGCTTGTCTCATCGCATGAGACTTGAGCCATGTTTGTCCGCCTGGCAGAGCAGTACCGCGCCGTGGTCCTCGACCTCGTGCTCAGCCTCCAGGCCCTGGCCCGCAGCCTCCAGGACCGGGGGCTGGCCGCCACCTGCTACACCTGTGGGGATGGACGCAATGGCCAGGGCGCGTCCTTTGTGGCCAACCTGGGCGAGAACCACATGGTGCGGTTTCTCGTTTCGGATTTTGGCATCAGCTGGGTTGAATCCCGCGATGGCCACGAGCTGGTGAAGCTGGAGGGTGCGGAGGCCATCCAGGAGCTGCAGCGGGTGGCGGACATGCTCCAACAGCCAACTCCCTCTCAGGCCGCTACCAAGCCAGCCCGAACCTCAGCGTCAAAGCGCTGAGCGCCGCCAGCGCACCGGCCAGGGGCGGCTGTGGACGGTCAACTCACAGCCGCGGCTGGTTCAGCCACCGCCGCCTTGGCTGCCGCAGCCAGGGGCTTCATCGAGTTGGCAGTGACCTCAGAGCCCTCGGTGAGCTTCTGCCGGGTCCGCTGCTCGATCACCTGGGCCTGGTCGGGGTTCTGCTCCAGCCAGCTGATGGTGTTGTCGCGACCCTGGCCGATGTTGTCGCCCTCATAGCTGTACCAGGCCCCCTTGCGGGTCACCACGCCGGTTTCCTCAGCCAGGTCGAGCAGGCAGCCCAGGGTGCTGATACCACGGCCGAACAGGATGTCGAATTCAGCGATCCGGAAAGGCGGGGCCACCTTGTTCTTGGCCACTTTCACCTTGGCCCTGATGCCGTATTCCTCGGTGCCGCGCTTGAGGGTCTGGATCCGGCGGATATCCAGCCGCACCGAAGCGTAGAACTTGAGGGCATTGCCACCGGTGGTGGTTTCGGGATTGCCGTAGGTCACGCCGATTTTCTGGCGCAGCTGGTTGAGGAAGATCACGGTGCAACCCGACTTGCCGATATTGCCTGTGATCTTGCGCATCGCCTGACTCATCAGGCGGGCCTGACTGCCCACCGCCAGATCGCCCATCTCCCCTTCGATCTCCGCCCGCGGCGTGAGGGCGGCCACCGAGTCGACCACCACGATGTCCACGGCGGCGGAGCGCACCAGCTGGTCGACGATCTCCAGCGCCATCTCACCGGTGTCCGGCTGGGACACCAGCAGATTCTCGATGTCCACCCCCAGAGCCGCCGCATACACCGGATCGAGGGCATGCTCCGCATCCACGAAGGCTGCCACACCTCCGCGCCGTTGCACCTCGGCGATGGCGTGCAGGGTGAGGGTGGTCTTGCCCGAGCTCTCCGGCCCATACACCTCCACCACCCTGCCCCGCGGGTAGCCACCCCCCAGAGCCAGATCGAGGGTGAGAGCTCCGGTGGAAATCGTTTCCACCCGCATGCGGGAGGCATCGCCGAGGCGCATGATCGAGCCCTTGCCGAAATTGCGCTCGATCTGGTTCAGCACTAAGCCCAGTGCCTTGTCACGCTCGGCGATGGCCTTGGCGTCAGCGGCGCCCACCGCGTTGGCGGGGGATGACATGGCGCTGGGCATCGGGGTGGCAGGCGTGGATGAGGAGGGGGTGGACACAGCGGCCTTCTGATCAGCAGGCATGGAAAAGATTGCGAGGGAACGGGCCGCCCAGCCATCCTGACGGACTCTGGACCCGGCAGACAGGCGCTGCCAGGACAGCACACGCCACCGGAAGAGACAGGAGCCATGACCAGGTCACGCCTCCCAACTCCGACCTCCAGAAAACAAGTGCCACCACCAGAGGCCGGCGTCTCAACCGTGTTTAGTACACAAGTACTGTAAAGCAGTCAGGGCCAGCGCGCCAGGGGGGCGGCAAACGCGTCCGGCTCCAGCCAGTGGATCCCAGGCGGCAGAGCCTGGCCATCGGAGGGCAGGAGGTAGCCCCAGCTGGCC
Source organism: Prochlorococcaceae cyanobacterium (assembly GCA_044347105.1). Lineage (GTDB taxonomy): Bacteria > Cyanobacteriota > Cyanobacteriia > PCC-6307 > Cyanobiaceae > NIES-981. The sequence continues at coordinate 35,352 of JBIIXY010000009.1, read as the reverse complement.
AGAAAACAGCGCACGGCAGCCAGCTCGGACTGGCTGCGCACCTGCTCCAGCGTGGGCCGGCGGTCCTCGATGAACCAGATGGGTCGCGACTGATCCCGCAGCAGCCGAGCCAGCACAGCCGGCTTGCTGCCCTGCTCATGGCCGTAAAGCGCCCAGGGCTCCAACCCCGCGGACGCCAGAATCTGCCGGGCGAAAGCCCCGCCCTTGGTCGTGAGCACGGCCCAGCTCGCCCCCTCATCGCCAAGCTGGCGCAGGCGCTCGGGCACGCCGGGATAGAACTCATGCAGGCCCAGCCAGTGCTGCAGATCGCTGGCGATGGCCCGCTCGCGCACACGCTCCAGCCGGGTCTGCAGCTGGTCAGCCGTCCAGCCCCAGCGCGCCAGGGCCAGGGGCAGCTGATCGGCATAGGCCTCCAGCCAGGGCTGCAGGTGGAAATCGGCCCGAGCCAGCTCAGCCGCCACCAACACCATTTCCCAACCCCTGTGGATCAGGGGGCGCAACTGCTGGAAGGCCGCGGGCAGGCCCTCCGGCAGCTGAAGGGTGGCCTCGAGGTCAAGGGCGGCGTGGCGGGCCGCAAACCAATACTCAGCCATGCCGTTCACCAGCACGCCGTCGAAATCACACACCAGCAGCGGGGCCCCGTCCATCTGCTCCAGCCATCCCCCACACGGGGGCTGAGCGTAAAGGCTCTACTGCAGAGGAGAGGCCACAAGCACAGCCCGGAGCGGACAGAAACTGGTGAAGAAGCGAGACAGGGCCAGCAGCCTGGAGATCGAAACTGGGCCGCTAGGATTCGAACCTAGGAATGGCGGGACCAAAACCCGCTGCCTTACCGCTTGGCGACGGCCCAATGCAGAGTGTCTGGAGAGAAGATCTCCAGCATCTTGCCCAGCGGTCAGGCCGCTGCTCTGTTAGTTACCCACAGCGGCCGGCCCTTCGTCAACGCCCCTGGGGCCGGCTGCCGCTCCGGCAGTGCGATCAGGCTGGGAACACCCGCACACGCTGCTGATCACCATGGCCGAACACCGCAGTGCGCAGGCGGTAACGGGCGGCCAGTTCGGCCTGTTGCTGGCGAACGGCAGCGCTGCGGGGCAGCAGCTCCACCGGCTGGCCCTGGGCGAGCACCACCTGCTCCACGGCCAGCCGGCACTCCTCAAGGGCGGCATGGGCATCGTCCAACGCGCCGGACGCGAAAGTCTCAGCGGAGCGGTGGTGCGGCGGAGCTGCCGGCCGGTGGCGCTCCAGCAACCGCTCCAGTGCCCGCTGCAGCTGGGGCAGGGCATCACTCTTGATCACCAGGATCGGTAGGCCGAGCTCCTGGGCCTGGCGGCGCACATGGGGGTCACGTCCCAGCTGCTGGCGCAAACTCAGCACCACGTCGGCCAGCTCCACGCTGCCCACCACCTGCACCGCCAGCTGACGGGCCCGCACCACCTGCTCAAGCAGGCCGCGGTTGATGCCGGCGCCATACACCCGCAGGGGAGCATCAGCCCGATCGGCAGTGGGGCCGGGGCCGGAGGGGGGCGGCAGCGCCTGCTGCAGGGAGGAGGCGTCCAGCACCGGCGGCAGGGGAACGGACACCAGCGCAGGGGCCGCTGGGCGCCTCAGGGCGCGCAGCAGCGGAGGCGGCGCTGGTGTGTCCTGCACCTCCACCCGCCCGTCGGCGGCCAGTTCGCGCACCTGAGGGCGGGCGGGCTGGCCGCGCAGCAGGGCATCCACCGTGGCCGCCACATCACTGTGCACCAACCAGCGCTGGCGGCTGTGCATCTCCACCGCCAGGGGAAAGGTGGGTTCGGCCGCGCGCTCCAGCACCGTTTTCTGGGTGCGGCGGCGACGGGCCTCCTCATCCCCGAGGGTCACCGACTGAATCCCTCCCACCAAGTCGGAGAGGGTGGGGTTCTTGATCAGGTTGGCCAGGGCATTGCCGTGGGCCGTGGCCACCAGCATCACGCCCCGCTCGGCAATGGTGCGGGCCGCCTGGGCCTCCAGCTCGGTGCCGATTTCATCGATCACGATGACCTCGGGCATGTGGTTTTCCACCGCTTCGATCATCACCTGGTGCTGCAGCTCGGGCCGGGCCACCTGCATGCGCCGGGCCCGACCGATGGCCGGATGGGGGATGTCGCCATCGCCGGCGATCTCGTTGCTGGTGTCGATCACCACCACCCGCTTCTCCAGCCCATCGGCCAGCACCCGCGCGATCTCCCGCAGGGCCGTGGTCTTTCCCACGCCCGGACGGCCCATCAACAGCAGCGACTGGCCGGAATCGAGCAGATCGCGCACCATCACCACCGTGCCGAACACGGCCCGGCCAACCCGGCAGGTGAGACCCACGATCTCGCCGCTGCGGTTGCGGATGGCACTGATGCGGTGGAGGGTGCGCTCGATGCCGGCCCGGTTATCACCGCCGAAGGCCCCCAGCCGCTCCACCACAGCCAACAGATCGTGGCGCTGCACGGGCGCCTGGCCGAGGTTCACGGCCCGGCGGGGATAGCGGGCCTCTGGCACGCGGCCGAGATCGAGCACCACCTCCAGCAACTGGTCACGGTCGGGATCGCTGGCCAGGGCAGCGGCCACGGAGTCGGGCAGCACCGCCAACAGCCTGTCGAGGTCGTCGGTGACCCGCTGGGGAGGGGAGGCCGGCAGCCCTGAGCTGGACACCACGACCAACCGCTGGCAAGGATCAGATCCGTTCTAGCCAGGGCCCCACCAGCTGCCGTGCCAGGTCGAGGGCCTGGGGCCAGAGGTCGCCCGCCTGAAGCAGGGACTGTCCCCGCGCCTGCGCCAGCTGCAACAGGGGCTGCAACTGGCGGCGCGCCACTCCACCAAAGGCCACCCCGGCACAGAACCGCCCATCCAGGGGCCTCGCCGCCAGCAGGGGCAGTGAGCGCCGGTTGGTGCCACCCGCGAGCTGCAGGGGCCCTGGGGGCATCTCCCGGCGCCGGGCAACCAGCAGAGCCACTGCGGCGCGGGCGGTGCCGTCACCCACGTCGCCGCTCATCGGCCGGCCATCGAGCTGCCAGAGGGGGCGGAAGCCGCAGCGGCGCAGGGCCGCATACCGCTGCCAGAGCTCGACCGGAGCCACCTCGGCACCGGCGCTCACGGCGACGCGGCGCAGAGGCGCAGCGCTGGCCGCCAGCTGGGCGAGCCGCTCCTCAAAATCCTGCTGGCGGCCCGGCTGGGTGTGCAGCTCCACGGCATCGGGGCTGAGCTCGCCCAGCAGGGGAGGCACGGCCTGGGGGGCCAGCACCTGGGCATGCTCCTCGATCAGGCCAAGGGGACAGGCGGGCAGGCAACGGCCGCAGCCGTAACAGCGCTCCTCCAGCACTCCCGCCTGGCCCGTGGCCTGCTCACCGATGGCCTGGGCCGGACACACCCGTTCACAGGGTCGCGGGCACTGCGCTGGGCAGCGGCGCGGATCAAACCAAGCCTTGCGGAAGTGGGGATCCTGCCCATCACTGAGGCTCACCATCAACCAGGGCGCGGCAGCTCCGCGGGCCAGGGCCCAGGCCATTCCCCTGCGGGCGGCAGACACCACGGCCCTGTCCGCAGCCACATCCAGGCAGTGAACTCCGGCCAGGGCGTAGATCCCGGCCAGATCCTCAATAGCCGCCAGATCCTGGTTGGAAGCGCCGGCGATCCACTTCACCCACCGCCCCACCGCCAGGGCTGCCTCCCCTCTGGCAAGGTCCGTCATCCGGAAGCAGGGTCGGCGGCCGGCTCGAAGCTGATAGACCCACCACTGGATGGCCTCCGGGTGGATGGCCTCCGGGCCGGGCCGGGCCGGGGATTCACACCAGCTCGGCCAGGGGCTGCCAGCGCAGAGCCCGCGCCCCACCCATCTCCACCACCAGCTTCAAACGCGGTTCCCGCAGGCTGAGGTTCACCAGGGAAGCCCGCTCGGCGGAGGAGAGCACCTGACCCTCCAGCAACCAGAGCACGATCGGGGCGTCACCCTCCAGCAGAGCGCCGAGCTGGGGCATCACCCGCTGCACCTCCCCCACGGCCGCTCCCCGGCCCACGCTCTGATGGCCCAGGTGGGGTGGGCGCACGCCATGGAGCTGCAACAGAAAGGCCTCCGGATCGCCCAGACCCCGGGCGGAGCAGATCTGAGCCCTGTAGCCATGGGCCCGCAACCGGCGCAGCAGGCGCGTCTCGGCACCACCTTCCAGCGGGGCGAACAGGGCCAGGGCCCCAGCGCGCTCCAGCTCCTGGCGAAAACCGCGGCCGGAGAGCAGCAGGGGCATCGGACGGCTGGAATGCTTCGTTGAGTCTGACAGCTCAAACCCCCTGGGCCGGATCGGTGCCGTGCATGGGGGGGGGAAGGCTGTGGGGTATGGTTGTGGGCTGTGCTCTGATCCTGCGCCCGACCGCTAGCCGGGCCTCCAGGTCTCAGCATCGGATCACCAGTGGTGGTGATCTGCACCCGGCCGGGAAACTATCTGAACGCATCGGCCCAGCCCAGCTGAGCCAGGTCCGGTTCAGGCAAGTCCCAAGGCCTCGCTGATCAGGTCCTGATCGGTCGCCCCGCTAGCTCCTCGGTTTTTCTGATCCGTCCGGATCGCAGATCCCTGGACTGCACAGGTGTTCTGGCTCAACGCCCGAGCTTCCCTGTCACCGCCAAGCCGGGCCGCCCCAGCACTGCCTCAGCCATCCCGGGTTTCCCGGTTTCCGGCTCGCCGGACGTCCAGCTGGCGCTTCCATCCCTCCTATGTCCATCGGCATCCTTGGGAAGAAACTTGGCATGTCCCAGTTCTTCGACGACGAGGGCAGATCCATCCCGGTCACCCTGATCGAGGCCGGTCCCTGCCGCATCACCCAACTCAAATCCACCAGCACCGACGGCTACAACGCCGTGCAGCTCGGCTTCGGCGACGTGCGCGAGAAGCTCGTCAACAAACCGGCTCAAGGCCACCTGGCCAAGTCCGGCGACGACCTTCTGCGCCACCTGAAGGAATACCGGGTCGACAGCCTTGATGGGCTGGAGCTGGGTGGATCTGTCACCGTGACCGCCTTTGAGGCTGGTCAGAAGGTGGACGTGAGCGGCGACACCATGGGCCGAGGCTTTGCCGGCTATCAGAAGCGCCACGGCTTCAGCCGTGGTCCGATGACCCACGGCTCGAAGAACCACCGGGAGCCCGGCTCCACCGGCGCCGGCACCACCCCTGGCCGGATCTACCCCGGCAAGCGCATGGCAGGCCGCTATGGCGGCAAGCAGATCACCACCCGGGGACTCACCGTCCTCAAGGTGGATGCCGAGCGCAACCTGCTGGTGGTCAAGGGCTCGGTGCCCGGCAAGCCCGGCGCCCTGCTCAACATCCGCCCGGCCAACCGGGTGGGCGCCAAGCCGGCCAACTGAGGAGCACCGAGAACATGGCTAACTGTGTGATTCACGACTGGCAGGGCAAGGAAGCCGGCAAGGCCAGCCTCGACCTGAAGGTCGCCAAGGAGAGTTCCGCCACCGACCTGGTGCACCGCGCCGTGGTGCGCCAGCTGGCCCATGCCCGCCAGGGCACGGCCAGCACCCTCACCCGCGCCGAAGTGGCCGGGGGTGGCCGCAAGCCCTACAAGCAGAAAGGCACCGGCCGGGCCCGCCAGGGCTCGATCCGCACGCCGCTGCGGCCCGGGGGTGGGGTGGTGTTCGGGCCCAAGCCCCGCTCCTACAGCCTGGCGATGAACCGCAAGGAACGTCGCCTGGCCCTGCGTACCGCGCTGATGAGCCGGATCAATGATCTGGTGGTGGTGAAGGGATTCGGGGCCGGACTGGACACCCCGAAGACCAAGGACATCGTGGCCGGCCTCGGCCGCCTTGGCATCCAGCCGCAGGCGAAGGTGCTCGTGGTGCTGGCCAACCCCACAGAGGTGGTGCGCAAGTCAGTGCGCAACCTCGAAAAAGTGAAGCTGATCGCCGCTGATCAGCTCAACGTGTTCGACCTGCTCCACGCCAACTCCCTGGTGGTGAGCGAGGAGGCACTCGCGAAGATTCAGGAGGTCTACGGCGATGGCTGAACGTTTTGCAGGCCGGCTCGCGGATGTGATCCGCCGGCCGCTGATCACCGAGAAGGCCACTCGGGCCCTCGAGCTGAACCAATACACCTTTGAGGTGGATCACCGGGCCGCCAAGCCTGATATCAAGGCGGCTGTCGAAGAACTCTTCGACGTAAAGGTGGTGGGTATCAGCACCATGAATCCGCCGCGCCGCACGCGCCGCGTCGGTCGCTTTGCCGGCAAGCGCGCCCAGGTGAAAAAAGCCGTGGTGCGCCTGGCCGAGGGCAACGCCATCCAGCTGTTCCCTGAGTCCTGAGGCGCCTGAACACCCATGGCAATCCGTAACTACCGCCCCACCACCCCCGGCACCCGCACCCGCGTCGCCAGCAATTTCGCTGAAGTGAGCGGCCGCGAGCGCATCAAGGGCCTGGTGGTGGCCAAGCACCGCCACAAGGGCCGCAACAACCGCGGCGTGATCACCTGCCGCCACCGCGGCGGTGGCCACAAGCGCCTATACCGCATCGTCGATTTCCGTCGCGACAAGCACGGCGTGGTGGCCAAGGTGGCCGCGATCCACTACGACCCCCATCGCAACGCCCGTCTGGCCCTGCTCTTCTACGCCGATGGCGAGAAGCGCTACATCCTGGCCCCGGCCGGCATTGAGATCGGCCAGCAGGTGGTGTCCGGTCCCGATTCACCGATCGAAACCGGCAACGCCCTGCCCCTTTCAGCCATCCCCCTGGGCTCCAGCGTGCACAACGTGGAGCTCTACGCCGGCCGCGGCGGACAGATGGTGCGCACCGCTGGAGCCAGCGCCCAGGTGATGGCCAAGGAAGGTGACTACGTCGCCCTCAAGCTGCCCTCCACCGAGGTGCGCCTGGTGCGCCGCGAGTGCTACGCCACCCTCGGCGAGGTGGGCAACTCCGAGGTGCGCAACACCAGCCTGGGCAAGGCCGGCCGCAAGCGCTGGCTGGGCCGCCGACCCGAGGTGCGCGGTTCGGTGATGAACCCCTGCGACCACCCCCATGGTGGTGGTGAGGGCCGCGCGCCGATCGGCCGGTCCGGTCCGGTCACCCCCTGGGGCAAGCCGGCCCTGGGCTTGAAAACCCGTAAGCGGAACAAACCGAGCAACCGGTTTGTGCTCCGGAAACGTCGCCGCACCTCCAAGCGGAGCCGTGGCGGACGCGATTCCTGATGAACCACACCGCTTTGCACGCCGCTTAATCCGCTATGGGACGCTCACTCAAAAAAGGTCCGTTCGTTGCCGACAGCCTGCTCCGCAAGGTTGAAAAGCAGAACGCAGCCGACGACAAATCCGTGATCAAGACCTGGTCGCGGGCCTCCACCATCCTGCCGATGATGATCGGCCACACGATCGCTGTGCATAACGGCAAATCGCACGTGCCCGTGTACGTCACGGAGCAGATGGTGGGCCACAAGCTCGGGGAATTCGCCCCCACCCGCACGTTCCGGGGCCACATCAAGGACAAGAAAGGAGGCCGCTAAGACATGGCAAACACCTCTCCCAACCAGGCTCTGGCCCACGGTCGCTTCATCCGCGGCTCTGCCTCCAAGGTGCGCCGGGTGCTCGACCAGATCCGCGGGCGCAGCTATCGCGACGCCCTGATCATGCTGGAGTTCATGCCCTACCGCTCCACCGGCCCCATCACCAAGGTGCTGCGCAGCGCGGTGGCCAACGCCGAGCACAACATGGGGCTCGATCCCGCTTCCCTGGTGATCACCCAAGCGAGCGCCGACATGGGTCCGTCCATGAAGCGCTTCCGCCCCCGCGCCCAGGGTCGCGCCTACGCGATCAAGAAACAGACCTGCCACATCAGCATTGCTGTGGCTCCTTCCGCCTGACCCCCGAGGACACCGCCCGATGGGACACAAGATCCATCCAACCGGACTGCGCCTGGGGATCACCCAGGAGCACCGGTCCCGCTGGTACGCCCCCAGCAAGACCTATCCGACCCTTCTTCAGGAGGACGACCGGATTCGCAAGTTCATCCACAAAAAATACGGTGCTGCCGGCATTTCCGATGTGCTGATCGCCCGCAAGGCCGACCAGCTCGAAGTGGAACTCAAAACAGCCCGCCCCGGTGTGCTGGTGGGCCGCCAGGGCAGCGGCATCGAGGAACTGCGCACCGGCATCCAGAACACCGTGGGTGATACGAACCGTCAGGTGCGTATCAACGTGGTGGAAGTGGAGCGCGTGGATGCCGACGCCTTCCTGCTGGCTGAGTACATCGCCCAGCAGCTGGAGAAGCGCGTGGCCTTCCGCCGCGTGATCCGCATGGCCGTGCAACGGGCCCAGCGGGCCGGCGTGCTCGGCCTGAAGATCCAGGTGAGCGGCCGCCTCAACGGCGCCGAGATCGCTCGCACCGAGTGGACCCGCGAAGGCCGTGTGCCGCTGCACACCCTGCGCGCCGACATTGACTACGCCACCAAGCTGGCCAGCACCACCTACGGGGTGCTGGGGATCAAGGTGTGGGTGTTCAAGGGCGAGGTACTCCCTGGCCAGAAGGAGCAGGTGCCCGTGGGCGCCGCCCCCCGCCGCCGGACCAGCCGGCAGCCCCAACAGTTTGAAGACCGCTCCAACCAGGAGTGATCAGGAGGCCTGAACCATGCTGAGTCCAAGACGCGTCAAATTCCGCAAACAGCAGCGCGGCCGCATGCGCGGCATCGCTACCCGCGGTAACACCATTGCCTTCGGGGAATTCGCCCTGCAGGCCCAGGAATGTGGCTGGATCACCTCGCGCCAGATCGAGGCCAGCCGCCGAGCCATGACCCGCTATGTGAAGCGGGGCGGCAAGATCTGGATCCGGATCTTCCCGGACAAGCCGGTCACCATGCGCCCCGCCGAAACCCGGATGGGTTCCGGTAAGGGCAACCCGGAGTTCTGGGTGGCGGTGATCAAGCCAGGCCGCATCCTGTTCGAGATGGGGGGTGCCGACATCACCCCCGAGATCGCCAAGGAAGCCATGCGCCTGGCGCAGTACAAGCTGCCCGTGAAGACCAAGTTCCTGACCCTGGCGGATCAGGACGCTGACCAGGCCGCCGAGGCGGTCGCCACCGTGGAGTCCTGACCATGGCACGTCCCTCGATCGCCGATACCCGGAAGCTCGCCGATGGCGAGTTGAACGAGCAGATCAACGCCGTCCGGCGGGAACTGTTCGAGTTGCGCTTCCAGCAGGCCACCCGTCGGCTGGAGAGCACACACCGCTTCAAGGAAGCCCGCATCAAGCTGGCGCACCTGCTGACGGTGCAGAAGGAGCGGCAGCGCTCCGGCAGCCCGGCTGCCGCCTCAACCTGAACCGCCTCCTGATTTCCCCCCCAAGTCCCATGGCTACCAAGGAACGGGTCGGCGTCGTCGTCAGCGACAAGATGGACAAAACGGTGGTAGTGGCGGTGGAAAACCGCTTCCCCCACCCCATCTACAAGAAGACGGTGAGCCGCACCAAGCGCTACAAAGCGCACGACGAAGACAACAACTGCAAGGTGGGCGACCAGGTGCGCATCACCGAAACACGCCCACTCAGCCGTACCAAGCGCTGGACCGTGGCCGAGGTGATCAACACCTCTGCCGCCAACTGAGGAGGACCGACCGATGATTCAACAGGAAACCTTCCTCAACGTCGCCGATAACAGCGGCGCCAAGCGCATCCAGTGCATCCGCGTGCTGGGCACCAACCGTCGCTACGCCCACGTGGGCGATGTGATCGTGGCCGCCGTCAAGGACGCCATGCCCAACATGGGCGTCAAGAAGTCGGATGTGGTGAAGGCCGTGGTGGTGCGCACCAAGGCCACCCTGCGCCGCGAAACCGGCAACTCCATCCGCTTCGATGACAACGCTGCCGTGATCCTGGGGAACGACAACAACCCCAAGGGAACCCGCGTGTTCGGCCCTGTGGCCCGTGAACTGCGCGAGCGCAACTTCACCAAGATCGTGTCCCTCGCCCCGGAGGTGATCTGAGATGGCTACAGCAACACCCAAGGCGAAACCAGCCGAGCGCATCAAGATGCGCATCAAGAAGGGCGACACCGTGCAGGTGATCGCCGGCAAGGACAAGGGCAAAACCGGTGAGGTGCTGCGCACCCTGCCCTACGAAAACCGGGTGGTGGTGCAGGGGATCAACCTGCGCACCCGCCATGTCAAGCCCACCCAAGAGGGCGAAACCGGCCGGATCGTCACCGAGGAGGCGTCCGTGCACGCCTCCAACGTGATGCTCTACTCCACCACCAAGAAGGTGGCCAGCCGGGTCGAGATCATCGTCGACAAAGACGGCAACAAAAAGCGACGCCTGAAGAAGACGGGGGAAACACTGGATTGATCGGGTGTATCCCCTGTCACCAGCTTTCTTCTTCAGTCTTCCCACCCATTCTGTTCCGATCCGCCTTCTGACCCCGACCAGAAGCGCACCCCCCATCCCCCGCCATGTCACTCAAACAGCGCTACCGGGAGGCGATTCAGCCCAAACTTCTCAAAGAGCTGAATCTCTCCAACATCCACGAAGTCCCGAAGGTGGTGAAAGTCACCGTCAACCGGGGACTGGGCGAGGCTGCCCAGAACGCCAAAGCGCTGGAGGCCTCGATCGAGGAGCTGGCCAACATCACCGGTCAGAAGGTGGTGGTGACCCGCGCCAAGAAAGCCATCGCCGGCTTCAAGATCCGTCAGGGCATGCCGATCGGCGTGGCTGTCACCCTGCGCGGTGAGCGGATGTATGCGTTCCTGGAGCGTCTGATCCATCTGGCCCTGCCCCGGATCCGCGACTTCCGCGGCGTAAGCCCCAAGAGCTTCGACGGCCGGGGGAACTACACCCTGGGGATCCGCGAGCAGATCATCTTCCCTGAGATCTCCTTCGACAAGATCGATGCGATCCGTGGCATGGACGTCACGATCGTCACTTCAGCCCGTAACGACGAAGAGGGCCGGGCCCTCCTCCGCGAGATGGGAATGCCGTTCCGCAGCAACTGAGCCCTCTTCGGACCCGACCATGGCCAATCACGACCCTATTTCCGACATGCTCACCCGCATTCGCAATGCGAGTGAGAAACGTCACGAGACCACCCGCATCCCCTCTTCACGCCTGCTGCGCAATATCGCCAGCGTGCTCCAGCAGGAGGGCTTCATCGCCGGCATCAGCGAAGAGGGTGATGGCGTGAAGAAAGAACTGGTGCTTGAGCTCAAGTACAGCGGCAAGCACCGCCAACCCACCATCCGTTCGGTGCAACGGGTCAGCAAGCCTGGCCTGCGCATCTACAAGAACAACCGTCAGCTGCCGAAGGTGCTGGGCGGCCTGGGAGTGGCGATCATCTCCACCTCCAAAGGTGTGATGAGCGACCGCGATGCCCGCAAGCAGGGCGTCGGTGGTGAAGTGCTCTGCTACGTCTATTGATCCGGGAGGTCGTTCCATGTCACGTATCGGTAAAGCACCCATCCCCGTTCCCGGTGGCGTCACCGTGACCCTCAAGGGTCTCGATGTCACCATCAAGGGTCCGAAGGGAGAACTCAATCGCACCCTGCCTGAGGGTGTGTCCATCGCCCAGGAAGGCGACACCCTGGTGGTGAGCCCGGATGGCGACAACCGCCGCTCCCGCGAGCGCCATGGCCTCTGCCGCACCCTGGTGGCCAACATGGTGGAGGGCGTCAGCCAGGGCTTCACCCGCAAGCTGGAGATCGTCGGCGTGGGCTACCGCGCCGCAGTGCAGGGCAAGAAGCTAGTGGTGAGCGCCGGCTACAGCCACCAGGTGGAGATGGTCCCCCCCGACGGCGTCAGCTTCGCCGTGGAGAACAACACCACGGTGCTGGTATCCGGGGCCAACAAGGAACTGGTGGGCAACGAAGCTGCCAAGGTGCGGGCCATTCGTCCGCCCGAGCCCTACAAGGGCAAGGGCATCAAGTACGAGGGCGAACGCATCCTGCGCAAGGCCGGTAAGACCGGTAAGAAATGAGGTCTGCCTGAGCGTCGTTACCCTGTATTCCCATGACAACTCTCTCCCGCAAGCAGCAGACCCAGAAACGCCACCGGCGTCTGCGGCGCAATCTCACCGGCACAGCCAATCGCCCCCGGCTGGCCGTGTTCCGCTCCAACAATCACATCTACGCCCAGCTCATCGACGACAACGCCCAGAGCACGCTCTGTTCGGCGTCCACCGTCGACAAGGAGCTGCGCGCCAGCGTGTCGACCGGTGCCACCTGCGATGCCTCCGTGGCCGTGGGTCAGCTGGTCGCCAAGCGTGCTCTCGCCAAGGGCATCTCCCAGGTGGTCTTCGATCGCGGCGGCAACCTGTACCACGGCCGGGTCAAGGCCCTGGCTGACGCCGCCCGGGAAGCGGGCCTTCAGTTCTGATCCCTGCTCTCACCATGACCGAAACCAACGACCAGATCCAGACCAGCGACATTCCTTCCGCCTCTGACGTTCCCGCAGCGGCTGACGGGCAGGAGCGCCGTGGCGGCCGCGGCGAGGGCCGGGGCGATCGCCGCGGTGGCCGGGGTCGCGACAACCGCCGCGGCCAGGAGCGCGACTCCGAGTGGCAGGAGCGCGTGGTGCAGATCCGCAGGGTCTCCAAGACCGTGAAAGGCGGCAAGAAAATGAGCTTCCGGGCCATCGTTGTCGTAGGCAACGAGAAGGGCCAGGTGGGCGTGGGTGTCGGCAAGGCCGGCGACGTGATCGGCGCCGTGCGCAAGGGCGTGGCCGATGGCAAGAAGCATCTGGTGAAGGTGCCTCTCACCCGCCACAGCTCCATCCCCACCGTGGGCAACGGGCGCGACGGCGCCGCCAGCGTGCTGATTCGCCCAGCCGCCCCTGGTACAGGTGTGATTGCCGGCGGTTCGATCCGCACGGTGCTGGAACTGGCGGGCATCAAGAACGTGCTGGCCAAGCGCCTGGGCTCCAAAACGCCCCTCAACAACGCCCGCGCCGCCATGGACGCCCTGGCCGGCCTGCGCACCCACAAGGAGACCGCCAAGGAGCGGGGCATCTCCCTTGAGCAGATCTACTCCTGAGGCCTCGCCATGAGCATCAATCTCCAATCCCTGAAAGCCAACCCCGGCGCCCGGCGGCGCAAGCTGCGCAAGGGCCGGGGGATCGCCGCCGGCCAGGGTGCCAGCTGCGGCTTCGGCATGCGCGGACAGAAGTCCCGCTCCGGCCGGCCAACCCGCCCCGGCTTTGAGGGTGGCCAGATGCCGCTGTACCGCCGCATCCCCAAGCTCAAGCACTTTGAGCTGGTGAACCGCAAGGAATTCACCGTGATCAACGTGGCCAAGCTGGCCGACTGCAAAGCCGGAAGCACCGTGACCCTCGACAGCCTGGTGAAGGACGGGATCGTTACCAGCCCCAAGCATCCGCTCAAGGTGCTGGGCAATGGTGAACTCAAGGTGAAACTCACCGTTCAGGCCGCAGCCTTCACCGAGAGTGCCCGCACCAAGATCGAAGCGGCCGGCGGCACCTGCGAGATCGTCTGATTCCGCTGGCGGTCCTCCGCCCTAGGGTCTGAGCCGTTCGCCAGGGTTGCCGGGCGAACGGCTTTTTGCATGGGAGACCAGGCCCCTCCCGTCACTCCCACCTCCCCTTTTTTCCCCAGCCACCATGCTTGTCAGTCGGGGACGCAATCCCAGCGCCGGCGAAATTGTCAGTCAACTGATCCAGTCGAAGGGGCTGCGCGACCGGGTGCTCACCACCCTGGGTCTGCTGCTGCTGGTGCGAATGGGGATCTACATCCCCGTACCGGGAATCGACCGGGTGGCCTTTCAGGACTTCCTTTCACGCGGCGGCCAGCTGATCGGCTTCCTGGACATCTTCACCGGCGGCGGTCTGTCCACCCTGGGGGTGTTCGCCCTGGGGATCCTGCCATTCATCAACGCCTCGATCATCATTCAGCTGCTCACCGCCGCCCTGCCCCAGCTCGAGGAGCTGCAGAAGAACGAGGGCGAGGCAGGCCGACGCAAGCTGGCCCAGCTCACCCGCTACGTGGCGCTGGGCTGGGGCATCCTGCAGAGCACGGTGTTTGCCCTGATCCTGCGCCAATACGCCACCCAGGGGCTGGCCGAGCCGGTATTCGTGATCCAGACGGCCCTCGCCCTGGTCACCGGCTCCATGGTGGTGATGTGGATCAGCGAAGTGATCACCGAACGAGGCATCGGTCAGGGGGCTTCCCTGGTGATCTTCGTGAACATCGTGGCCACTCTGCCCAAGGCCCTCGGCTCCACGATCGAACTGGCCCAGAGCGGCGACCGGGCCACCGTGGCCGGCATCGTGGTGCTGGTGCTGGTGTTTCTGGTCACGATCGTGGGCATCATCTTCGTGCAGGAGGGCAGTCGCCGCATCCCGATCGTGAGCGCCAAGCGCCAGGTTGGCGGCGCCGGCGTGCTGGCCGCCCGGCAGAGCTACCTCCCCCTCAAGCTCAACGCCGGCGGCGTGATGCCGATCATCTTCGCCTCGGCCGTGGTGTTCCTGCCGCTCACCATTGCCAACCTCACCGGTTCGCCCTGGCTGATCCAGCTGGCGGGCTACCTCAATCCCAACAGCAGCACCCCCTGGCTCTATGCCCTGCTGTTCTTCGCCCTGATCGTGGGCTTTTCCTTCTTCTATGCCTCACTCACCGTGAATCCGGTTGATGTGGCCAGCAACCTCAAGCGCGGCGGCGTGGCCATTCCCGGTGTGCGCCCCGGCTCGGCCACGGCCAACTACCTCAGCGGCGTTCAGAACAGGCTCACCCTGCTGGGGGCCCTGTTCCTGGGGGCGGTGGCGATCATCCCCTCAGCCGTGGAGGGCGCCACCCAGGTGCGCACCTTCCAGGGCCTGGGCGCCACCTCCCTGCTGATCCTGGTGGGCGTGGCGATCGACACGGCCAAGCAGGTGCAGACCTATGTGATCTCGCAGCGCTACGAGGGCATGGTCCGGCAATAGGCCGGAGCCAGCAGCTCCTGATCGGCAGCACCATCCCTGCGGCTCACTTCACCCCTTCGCTTCCCGGCTATGAAACAACGCCTTCTCTTCCTCGGTCCCCCTGGCGCCGGCAAGGGCACCCAGGCCGAGCAGCTGGCCGCTCGCCATGGCCTGCTTCACCTCTCCACCGGTGATCTGCTCCGGGCGGAGGTAGCTGCCGGCAGCCCCCTCGGCCAGGAGGCCGCAGCTGTGATGGCGCGCGGCGAACTGGTCAGCGACTCGCTGGTGCTGGCCATCGTGCGCAGCAGGCTGGAGGCTCAGAACGCTTCGGGCGGCAGTGGCTGGCTGCTGGATGGTTTCCCACGCAATGTGGCCCAGGCCGATGCCCTGGCGGCCCTGCTGGAGGAGCTGGGGCAGCAGATCGAGCTGGTGGTGCTGATGGAACTCGACGATGGCGTGCTGGTGCAGCGCCTGCTGAGCCGTGGCCGAGCCGACGACAACGAGGCCGTGATCCGTCACCGGCTGGAGGTCTACCGCCAGCAGACGGCCCCCCTGATCAGCTACTACCGCGAAGCCGGGCTGTTGCAGGCGGTGGAAGCGGACGGCACGGTGGAGCAGATCGCCGAGCGGATCGAAGCGCTGCTGGCCTGAGCCTCGACAGCCAGACCCTGTTGACCAGTGTGATAGGGTGTCGGTTTGCAAATTCGGAGAGCACAACGCCCATGAAGGTGCGTGCCTCGGTCAAGAAGATGTGCGACAAGTGCCGGGTGATCCGTCGCCACGGCCGGGTGATGGTGATCTGCACCAATCCCAAGCACAAGCAGCGCCAGGGCTGACCTGCCCTGCCGCTCTCTTTTTCACCATCCATCACTCATCGACTTCCCCCGCGGCGCACTGACCCTCCGGCCAGTGTTCAGCGAGGAGCCGGTGAGCCCCCTGACCCCCCTGAAGCGATTAACCCGTGGCTCGGATTGCAGGCGTCGATATCCCTCGCGACAAGCGGGTTGAGATCGCCCTCACCTACGTGTACGGCATCGGTCTCACCCGTGCCCAGAAAATTCTCGCCAAGAGCGGCGTGAGCCCCGACACCCGGGTGAAGGACCTCAGCGACGCTGACGTGCAGAAGCTGCGCGGTGCCGCCGACAGCTTCACCCTGGAAGGCGACCTGCGCCGCCAGGAGGGCATGGCCCTCAAGCGCCTGCAGGACATCGGTTGCCTGCGCGGCCGTCGCCACCGCATGGGCCTGCCGGTGCGCGGCCAGCGCACCCGCACCAACGCCCGCACCCGCCGCGGCGCCCGCAAGACCGTGGCCGGCAAGAAGAAGTAGGCGGGGCCGTGGTCCGGCCGGCCGCTGCTGGTCCACCGCCTAACCCTGCCCTTCCCAGCTGTCCTGCCTCCTGAGGGCATGACCCCAGTGCTCTGCCGGGCCTTCGTCTCGACATTCTCCTCGACCACGCCGTGGAGATCCCCAGGGAATTGTCGAGCGCTCCGAAGCCCGTCACCAGAGTCTTTCCCAGTCCCCCGATCACCTCAGCTGCCCCGGCAGCACCACCGCCATGGCCAAGCCAGCCAAGAAATCAGGCCCCAAGAAGGCCAAACGCAACGTCCCCAACGGGGTCGCCCACATCCAGAGCACCTTCAACAACACCATCGTGTCGATCACCGACACGGCCGGTGAGGTGATTTCCTGGAGCTCCGCTGGAGCCAGCGGCTTCAAGGGCGCCCGCAAAGGCACCCCCTTCGCTGCGCAGACCGCCGCCGAAGCCGCCGCCCGTCGGGCCCTCGAGCAGGGCATGCGCCAGATCGAAGTGCTTGTGCGCGGACCGGGCTCCGGCCGTGAAACCGCCATCCGCGCCCTGCAGGTCGCAGGTCTGGAGATCACCCTGATCCGCGACGTGACTCCCCTGCCCCACAACGGCTGCCGCCGTCCCAAGCGCCGTCGGGTCTGATCCGCCGTCCCCATCCCCAACGGGAATCCGCCAACCCTTCGAGCTTCAGACCGTGCTGCACTACCAAATCGACCGGATCGAACACCAGGTCAGTGAGAACCGGTCCCAGACCGGTGTTTTTCTGATCGGTCCCCTGGATCGCGGCCAGGCCACAACCCTGGGCAATGCCCTGCGACGCGTTTTGATCGGTGCCCTGGAGGGCAGCGCGATCACAGCGGTGCGCATCGCCGGGGTGAACCATGAATACGCCACCGTTCCCGGGGTCCGCGAGGACGTTCTCGACATCCTGCTCAACTGCAAGCAGGTGGCTGTGAGCAGCCGGAGCCGCGAGTTGGAGATCGGCCGCCTGGTGGTGAGCGGCCCTGCCACCGTCACGGCGGCCGACCTGCAGTTCTCCTCCCAGGTGCAGGTGATCGATCCTGATCGCCTGATCGCCACGGTGGCCGATGGCCACAGCCTGGAGATGGAAGTGCACGTGGAACGTGGTGTTGGCTATCGCCCGGTCGACCGCCACAGCGAGGACACCAGCGCCATCGACCTGCTGCAGATCGATGCGGTGTTCAAACCCGTGAAGCGGGTGAACTACACGGTGGATGAAACCGCTGTGGGCGAAGGCGGTTCCGCCCGGGAGCGCCTGCGCCTGGAGATCGAGACCAATGGCAGCATCACCCCGGATGACGCCATGGCCCAGGCGGCCAACCAGCTGATCGCTCTGTTCCAGCCCCTGGCCAGCCTGACAGCGGTGGAAGAGCCGGGTCTGGAACCCGAACCCTCAGCCGAAGCCCAGATTCCCCTCGAGGAGCTGAACCTCTCCGTGCGGGCCTACAACTGCCTGAAGCGCGCCCAGGTGAACTCGGTGAGCGACCTGATGGGCTTCAGCTACGAGGATCTGCTGGAGATCAAGAACTTCGGCTCCAAGTCAGCCGATGAGGTGATCGAAGCGCTCGAGCGCATCGGCATCACCCTGCCCCAGAGCCGCACCAGCGCCTGATCGGCGGCCCTCCATCCCCCCGTCGTTCCCACCAAGACCATGCGTCACCAATGCCGAGTCCCCCAACTGGGACGCCCCGCCGACCAACGCAAAGCCATGCTGCGCGGTCTCACCACCCAGCTGATCCGCGAAGGTCGCGTCACCACCACCAAGGCCAGAGCCAAGGCCCTGCGCGATGAGGCCGAGCGGATGATCACCCTGGCCAAGGAGGGCAGCCTGGCCGCTCGCCGCCGCGCCATCGGCTACATCTACGACAAGCAACTCGTGCACGCCCTGTTCGAGAAAGCCCAGGAGCGCTACGGCGACCGCCAGGGTGGCTACACCCGCATCATCCGCACGGTGCCTCGCCGCGGTGACAACGCTGAAATGGCGATCATTGAGCTGGTTTGATCCCGCGGCCCCTGGCCTTGCAACGGATCAAATCCTCCTTTTCCCTGCGCGCCGTGGCAGCCTTCCCTGCCACGGTTTTTTGTTGGTACCTGTGAGCTGGCATGCCCCTGTCTCCCAGGGCGGGTGACCGCACGGCCCCCCGCCCCTGCCTCCCGCTCAGGCGCATCGCCCTCTGCCTGCAGTACGACGGCAGCGCCTTCCACGGCTGGCAGCGCCAGCGCAACGCCGCCAGCGTCCAGGACACCCTGGAGAGCGCCATCCGCAGGCTGGATCCCGCCAGCAGTGGCCAGACCATGGCCGCCGGCCGCACCGACACCGGCGTGCACGCCGCCGCCCAGGTGGTGCACTTCGACTGCGCCGGTCCGATCCCCGCCCGGCGCTGGCCCAAGGCCCTCAACGGTGAACTGCCCGCCACAGTGCGGGTGCGGGCGGCCGCCGAGGTTCCGCACCAATGGCACGCCTGCTTTTCGGCCACCTACCGGCGCTATCGCTACACCATCTACAACGGCCAGCTCCCCAATCTGTTTCTCGCGCCATGGTGCTGGCACCGCTACCGCCTGCGCCTTGACGAAACCCTGATGAGGCGGGCCCTTGAGGCGATGCTCGGAGAGCACGACTTCGCCGCCTTCCAGCGGGCCGGCAGCCGGCGCAGCCACTCCCGCACCTGCCTGCAGGAGGTGAAGGTGGAGCGGCGGGGCGATCTGATCGAGGTGGAATTCCAGGCCAGCGGCTTCCTCTACGGCATGGTGCGGCTGGTGATGGGACAACTGGTTTATGTGGCGGAGGGCCGGCTGAACCTGGAGACCTTTGAGCAGCGCTGGCGGCAGCGGCAACGAACAGAGGTGAAGGAGGCGGCGCCGGCCCATGGGCTCTGCCTGCTGCGGGTGGGCTACCCGCAGCAGGTGTTTCCCGAACCCGCCTGGTATGATTGCCAACCGCGGTTTCAGCTGGAATCCACCGACCCGCCACCCGTTTCCTGATCTCCGGTCCCCAGCGATCGGCCAGGCAACTGGTGCCTCGAGGAGGTTTTCCTGCTGGCCAACCCGACGTTCCGCCGGCCCTCAACCGGCCAAGCGGTAGGGTCGAAAGGTTGCGACCGAGGCAGCGGCACGTCCCATGAGCACCACTCACGGGCACTGCCATCCGCGTCGGAGCGAACCCAAGACCACCAGCCCAGCCCCCTACGGCCTGCCGGTGCCTGACCAGGCGATATGAACAAGACTCCCCTGCCCTCCGTTGATTCGCTCGACCGCCAGTGGTATCTGGTGGACGCGGAGAATCAGACCCTCGGCCGACTGGCCAGCGAGGTGGCCTCCGTGCTGCGCGGCAAGAACAAGCCCACGTACACCCCCCATCTCGACACCGGCGATTTCGTCATCGTGATCAACGCTGACAAGATCCGGGTGAGTGGCAACAAGGCCACCCAGAAGCTCTATCGCCGCCACTCCGGACGTCCCGGTGGCATGAAGACGGAAACCTTCGCCCATCTCCAGGCCCGCATCCCCGAGCGCATCGTGGAGAAGGCCATCAAGGGCATGCTTCCCCACAATGCCCTCGGCCGCCAGCTGTTCCGCAAGCTGAAGGTGTACAAGGGCAGTGAGCATCCCCATGCCGCCCAGCAACCTCAGGTTCTCGCCCTCGATCCCGCCGCCGCTGCCCAATGAGCTCCACCAAAGTCGTCTACTGGGGTACCGGTCGCCGTAAGACCGCCGTTGCCCGCGTTCGTGTAGTGCCCGGCACCGGCACCGTGACCATCAACGGTCGCCCCGGCGACAACTATCTGAACTACAACCCCGTGTACCTGGCGGCGGTGAAAGCTCCCCTGAACACCCTGGGGCTGGCCACCGAATACGACCTGCTGGTGAACGTGCGCGGCGGTGGTCTCACCGGCCAGGCGGACGCGATCAAACAGGGTGCGGCCCGCGCCCTCTGTGAGCTGTCCAGCGACAACCGCAAACCTCTCAAGACTGAAGGTCACCTCAGCCGCGATCCCCGGGCCAAGGAACGCCGCAAGTACGGCCTCAAGAAAGCCCGCAAGGCTCCCCAGTTCTCGAAGCGCTGATTGCGCTCTTCCCCCTTCAGCTCGATCCAGTCATGCCCAAGGCCGACATTCACCCCACCTGGTATCCCGATGCCAAGGTGATCTGCAATGGAGAGGTGGTGATGACCACCGGCTCCACCTCACCCGAAATCCACGTCGACGTGTGGAGCGGCAATCACCCCTTCTACACAGGCACGCAGAAGATTCTCGACACCGAGGGGCGCGTGGACCGTTTCATGCGCAAGTACGGCATGGCGGGTGCCTCCAACACCAAGGACGACGCCAAAAGCGCGACCGAAACCAAGGGTTGAACGTCGCCAGTCGAACACCATCCGCTGCCGGAGGCTCCCCTGGGACCTCCGGCTTTTCTGTGTGCGAGCATCCGGCCCATGGATCCCACCCTGCTGCACGCGCGTCTGGAAACGGCACAGCGCACCTTCGCCAGCCTGGAGCGCCAGCTGGCTGATCCCGCCGTCACCGCCAACCCGGCCCAGCTCCAATCGATCGCACGGGAGCGGGCACGGCTGGAGCCCCTGGTGCACGACCACCACAGGCTGTGCAAGCTGCAACAGGAGCAGCAGGAGGCCCGCCAGCTGCTCCGCGACCATCGCGGCGACCCCGCCATGGAGGAGCTGGCCAACGATGAGCTGACCCAGCTGGAGGAGCAGATCGGCGCCCTGGAGCAGCGCCTCACCATTGCCCTGCTGCCCCGTGATCCCCGCGACGAGCGCAGCGTGATGCTGGAGATCCGCGCCGGCGCCGGAGGGGATGAGGCGGCGATCTGGGCCGGCGATCTCGCCCGCATGTATGAGCGCTATGCCCAGAGCCAGGGCTGGCGGGTGGAGCCGGTGAGCGCCTCGGAAGCGGAGCTGGGGGGCTACAAGGAGCTGATCCTGGCGATCCGGGGCGACGGGGTGTACAGCCAGCTGAAATTCGAGGCGGGGGTGCATCGGGTGCAGCGGGTGCCGGCCACCGAATCCCAGGGGCGGGTCCACACCTCCACCGCCACGGTGGCGGTGATGCCGGAGGCCGATCCGGTGGAGGTGCAGATCGATCCGGGCGACCTGGAGATCAGCACGGCCCGCTCCGGCGGCGCCGGCGGCCAGAACGTGAACAAGGTGGAAACGGCGGTGGACCTGCTGCACAAGCCCACCGGCATCCGCGTGTTCTGCACCCAGGAGCGCTCCCAGCTGCAGAACCGCGAGCGGGCGATGGAGATCCTGCGCGCCAAGCTCTTCGAGCGGGAGCTGGCGGCGGCCAATGCCCAGGAGCGCTCCGCCCGGCTGGCCCAGGTGGGCACGGGCGACCGCAGCGAGAAGATCCGCACCTACAACGTGAAGGACAACCGGGCCACAGATCACCGCCTGGGCCGTCATTTCAGCCTCGACCCGGTGCTCAATGGGGAACTGGCCGACCTGATCGGTGCCTGCATCGCAGCCGACCAGAGCCGTCAGCTGGAGGAACTGGCTGAAAGCGCCGCTCAGGCCGGCAGCTGATCGGTGAGGCGGAAGGCGTCGTCTGCGGGGGTGAATTCCAGCAGGTCGAGGCCGATCACATACTTGGCCCATTCCCGATGGTGGCCTGAGCGGATCAGGCGGGTGGCCTCAAAGCCAGGACCGCTGAGCGGACGGTGGGGCGGACGGGCGAGCACCATGCCGGCCTCCCGGGGGGTGCGGTTGCCTTTGCGCACATTGCAGCTCAGGCAGGCGGTGGTGACGTTCTCCCAGCTGTCGAGGCCGCCACGGCTGCGGGGCAGCACATGGTCCACCGAAAGCCGTTCCTGGCGGCTGCCGCAGTACTGGCAGCGAAGGCCGTCGCGCTGAAAGAGGTTGCGACGGGTGAGGGGCAGGGGGCGATAGGGAACGCGCACGAACTGGCGCAGGCGAATCACCGTGGGCTGCATCAGGTCTGAGCGGATCTGCCGACCCCAGTCGTGCTCCAACCCTTCGGCCTTACCCTTGAGCACCATCACCACGGCACGGCGCCAGCTGGTGATGTTCAGCGGTTCATACGACGCATTGAGCACAAGAACCTGGCCCATGGTTGTCGAACCCCGCGACAAAAGCAGCCTTGCGCGGCATGCTAGGCGCAATTCTTGGGCGGTTTCGTGACCCAGGCCACCAAGCCAGCCTGGCGGCCCGGTGACCGCCAACCCGAGTGGCCCGATCGCGAGGGCGAGGGGCTGGAACGGCAGCGGGCCTGGGTGGAGGTGGATGCGGCCGCCATTGCGGCCAATGCCCGCAGCCTGTGCCGCCAGCTCGACAGCCGCAGCAAGCTGATGGCCGTGGTGAAGGCCGATGGCTATGGCCATGGTGCCGTGACGGTGGCCCGCGCGGCCCTGGCCGGCGGTGCCGACGCCTTCGGGGTGGCCACCCTCGAGGAGGGCATCGAACTGCGTCAGGCCGGCATCGAAGCGCCCGTGCTGGTGCTCGGCAGCCTCACCCAGGCTGAGGAACTGCGGGGCTGCCTCCACTGGCAGCTGATGCCCACGATCAGCGGCATGCGCGAGGCCCTGCTCTGCCAGAACCTGGCCAGCGGCTTGAGCCGGCCGATGCCGCTGCAGCTCAAGCTCGACACCGGCATGGCCCGGCTGGGGGCCGACTGGCAGAAGGGGCCCCGGCTGGTGGAGGCGATCCAGGCGCTGGAGGCGGTGCAACTGGCGGGGGTGTACTCCCACCTGGCCAGCGCCGATCTGCCTGAAGACGAGGATGGCGGCCTCACCCGCGAACAGCAGCAGCGCTTCGACACGGTGTTGCGCAGCCTCAGCGAGCAGGGCCTTGACGGCGGTTGCCGCCACCTGGCCAACTCCGCCGGCACCCTGCGCGGACGCGCGCTGCACTACGACATGGTGCGGGTGGGCCTGGCCCTCTACGGCCAGCGGCCCGCCGACCATCTCGGCAGCGAGGTGAGCCTCCTGCCTGCCCTCCAGCTGCACGCCCGGGTGCGGCTGGTGCGCGAGGTGGGCGCCGGTGTGGGTGTGAGCTACGGCCACCGCTTCCGCACAAGCCGGCCCAGCCGGCTGGCAGTTGTGGGCATCGGTTACGCCGACGGCGTACCACGCCAGCTCTCCAACCAGCTGGAGGTGCTGTTCCAGGGCCAGCGCCTGCCCCAGGTGGGCGCGATCACCATGGACCAGTTGGTGCTGGATGTGACCGACTGTGCGGGGGTGGAGGTGGGCTCGGTGGTGACCCTGCTTGGCCGCGACGGCCAGGAGGAGATCAGTCCCAGCCACTGGAGCGAGCGCTGCGGCACGATTCCCTGGGAAATCCTCTGCGGCTTCAAGCACCGCTTGCCGCGCCTCAGTGCGCCCTCCTCCAGCACGACGCACTGATAAGCTCATCGGGCCGCTGGAGAGGTGGCTGAGTGGTTGAAAGCGGCTCCCTGCTAAGGAGTTACAGGAGGCAACTTCTGTCGAGGGTTCGAATCCCTCCCTCTCCGTTTGACTGGGGTTTCAAGGGGTCGCCAAGCGATTCCCGGAGCCCCACAAGCATTGTTACACCTGAATTTTAAGTCCCAGCAACGATTCCATCGTCTCACGCCGTCTCAGCAAGTGGGTGTTGGAAATGGTGTTGGAAATCCAACAGGGCTGGTGTTGGAAGGGCCAGCTCAAGCACGCCGGCAACGTAAAGATTCGTCAAGACGTCAACAGGGTGTAATCAGCCAGGCCGCCAGGACCTTGTGCTTGTTGCAGCCCTCCAGCGCGTATGAGGGCACTGCCGCCACGCGAGCGCCAGGGTGCAGGGCGGAGGCGATCTCCACGGCGTGCTCGGCGTCGATGGCGTTGACGGGTTCGATCCCAAAGGCCTCGGGCCCGTCGAAGAACACGGCGAAGGATCCGGCCGGGCTGTCGGTGGGATAGAGAGGAAGGCCATGGGCAGCAGGGCTGATTCAAAGTTCAGCAGGGGGTCGATTGCGGTTGCCGCTGCGCCATTGCCAGCAGCGCCGTGATGTCGTGCATCACCGCCTGTAAGCCAGTCCGGATCGAACGGAAACCAGTCAGAGGCAGCAGGTTCATGGCTGCGGTTCGCAACGTGGCCATCGCGCCGGCGCCATTGCCCCGGTAACGGTGAGCGTCCTCATGGAGCTGGGTGTTCCGGATCCAGTGCCAGCCCTCGATGCTCCAGCGGTCCCGCACCAGTTGCAGCAGCGCTTCTGACGTGGTGCGCAGGCTGGTGAGGAACAGGTGGGTGGCTTGAAACGGCTTACCGTCACGGGTGCCGCTGGCCGTGACTTCCACGATCCAGCTGGTGCCGATCCAGGCCTCGCTGATGTGCTCTGGGGCCGCTTTGGCGCGCAGCGTCCAGGTGATGTCGCGGCCGTGACGCGTCTCGTGATCCGTTGCCACAAAAGGGATGTGCCGTTTTCCTTGGAACTGAGATCGGATCTGGCGGTGCAGCGTCTTTTGGTTGGCCTACTCCTACGGAGAAGCCTTCGGCTAGACCGTCAGGAGGAAGTCGGCCCCCTGCTCCTGGAGCTACCGAAAAACGGTCGCTGCGTATGGAGCGCATCCGCCTGGATGAGCACGCCCTCAAGATCCAGCTCGCCGAGGAGCTGCCGCAGCTCCGCCCGCTCGTGGTTTTCGCCGGTGGCGTAGCAGGCCTGGCTGATCGCCACACCGAGCGCGGCCGAATACAGCGTGACCTGGGCAATGAACGCCCAGCCACCACCGGCTGTGGGCTCAATCGAGCCTCTCAAGGTCTTGCCGGCACATACCAGCTGATCGAGATCCGCTGCGCCTCCTGGGATCTGGGCGATCGTCCAGTCACGGATCGCCTCGCACAGCGCCGCCACGTCCACCTGGTGGAAGAAGTAACGAAACGAGGAATCCGATGGCGGCCGCCGCAGCTCCACACCCAGCGCCTCGGTGAGCACGGCGTGGTGGCGAATGCTAAAGCGCTCCAGATCTCGCAAGCTCTGGCATCCACTCAGGATCCCGAGCACGGCCACCAGCAGCAGGTACCAGGCGGGAAAGCGCACGCCGCGCCGCATCCGCGTGCCTGGAATCGACCTCAGGTAGGTGATCAGGTCGAAATCGGTTGCAGCGGAGGCGCTTTCCAGCACAAGGAGGGTGCGATTCCGCCGACCTCAGCCCATTCTGACAGGCCCGGCAAGAGACCCTGGGACAGACTTTGAATCAGCCCTGGTAATCCGAGAAGCCGAGTTGCTTACCGCCCATCACCCCAGTCCTGGCATGCGATTACAGGATCGCTTTTTGCGCAGACGGGCTGGGTTTTCCAGAGTCTCCCGGGCAAACCTGACACGCGGACGCATCGAATTCAAAACCCGGCAGGAAAAAAGAACGCGGTCAGGTGATGACAGGGTGGCCGGAGCGGAATGCATCGCTCAGAATTCAAGTCACGTTAATGCGCTCAGAATGTGTAGGTCATTGTGAGCGCTGCGGATGGCCAGACATCACTGGTTGATTTGATTTCAGAGTTCAGTTCACGAACTGTCCGAACAACTTCCCGTCTAGCGAAAGCTGGTAATACCCCAGAAGATGACCAGGAAACCGTGGGGACATCATAATACTGAGCCCCTATTGACGCCCGTACAAGAACGCGCTCTCCCAAAGCGAGCTGCCAACCCAGGGCAACAACCGGCACGACGCTCAGAGAGGGATTTTCGGTAGTCAACTTTAGATCTCCACATCCAGAACAAGTGACAACAGTTCGTGATCTTGTCTTAAACTTTAACCTATCCAAATTGGAAGTGGATGAAGCGGAGAGATTTGCAATTGAAACACCAGCCTGCACAAAAGGGCCAGATTTGGCAGGTGTATTCAGGAGAAAGTGGCTGTAGGCCAGACGCAAACCACCTCCATTTAGATCGACTGGGACACTCTCCGAGAGCCCAACATCAACGGATCCCAATTGGGCATCCAGGTAGAAACCACCAACTTCAAGCAACCCACGAGTCTTCACCCTTGACTCAACTCCCAGGTAAATACCCTTTTCTAATCCGCCAACCGTCACACCTTGGATTGGCTGCGAACGGCTCGGAGCGACAGTAGAAGCGATGGATACGCAACTGAGAAGAGGCAGCAAAACAAAACGATTTCGCAAGGAATGCATAGAGGGATTGACATTACAGCAAATATACACTACCATGGTTATCAATAAGTCTCAATAGGTACACACGTGCAATCCTCCCCCTCTGGATTCAGTCAGATCACAGAGACTCTTCTCGGTATCAGCCAGATGAGTTTTTCTGGAATACAATCCGGGCAGAAAAGCAAGCTTTTTAACTATCTCAGCCCTAAAAATCATACATTTTCTGCCGATAAAGGTCGCATTAGGCTCGAAAGCAAGGAAGATTTTCTCGGCATCGATGCCCGCGGTCTTGTCTTCAGATATTTTGTTCCATCAAGGAAAAACTTGCCCGCCGTAAAAGCCACCGGTTTTTTGAATGGCAAGATTGCGCTAGAAGGCAATAACGAAACAGGCAAATACACAAGTACAAAGTTGAGCGGCACATTTAATAGTTACGTTTTCTCGTCAGATTCCGACCTTCGAATATCTCCACGCTTCCGGATCAACGATTTAGATGTCGATATCAATTTAGAAGGCCGCGTAAGCGTCCCGAGCTCACGACGATTTGATGCAAATCTCACAAATATAAGTGCAAAATATTCGACTGACAATGCCAGCGTTAATCTAACCACAAAAGGCACATTCAAGCTCAGTAACAAAAGCGCATCGATTGACGTAGATCAGGTCAGCATCAACTATCGCAATGGTGCGGAAAATTGGAACGCTGACATCTCAATCAGTGCGCTTGGTGAATTTACGGCAGCATTCAGCGAAGACGGCGTTTTAATGGGTCGAGTCGCATCTGATTCAAGCTCCAATCTCGACGTCGAAGTGTCCCCTGACTTGTTGACTCGCTTCGATATTTCCGATGAATCAATAAACAATTTGCTCCAAGGAAGGACTCTTCGACTGGGAGGTTTCAAAGCCTCCAATTTCGAGACAGCACTCATGAAGAGTGACTCAGATCTTACCCCACTTCTCTCCCTTATGGCCGATGGCAAACCCCAAACATACAACGTTGAAAATGTAATTTCAGACTTCTTTGGACTTAACTCAGTAGATCTTCGCTTACTAAAGCAAAGCGACGGCGGAGGTGGTTCAGGTAGCAGCGGCACGGGTGGGGGAGGAAGCAACCCTAGTAATGGTCCTACGACTGAACCACCTAACCCTCAGCCCAATCCAGGGCCATCATCAGGGTCATCATTAGGGCCAGGACGGGCTGCGCCGCCGCCGAGCCAAGCATCGCCCCCTGTATCAGCCATAACCGGGGTTACTGGAAATGATTCTATTAGGAAAGTTGACCTTGAGAATCCTTTAGATCTTGGCAAATTCACCGTAAGAAAAGCCATTATCGGTACAACCAAAAACGATAGGATAGTCGGCAGCAACAAGAGTGAAATCTTGTCCGGACTCAAAGGCAAAGACAATCTTACTGGTGGCGGCGGGGCAGATGCTTTCGTCTTCGAGATCCCAGGCGAATTTGGAGCCAAAAAAAAGGACATTATAGTTGACTTCAAGCCAGCCAAAGGAGACATAATTCTGATTGCGCGTGAGATTCTTGAAGAGAAACCTGGCAAGCTTTCATTCGTTTCTGCAGACAATAAAAGTCAACTGAGACGCGTCAGCAAGGCAGGCAAAATGTTTGTCTACCATGAGAAGACGGGTTTGTTGTACTACGATGCTAATGGTAAAAAACCTGGCTGGGGCGAGGGCGGTGAGTTCGCCAAGTTACTGGGAGCACCCGAGATCAGCCGTAACGACTTTGTCCTGATGTAGTTAACAAATTACCTCCTTCGTCTCTAGGGGCGTGTCGCACATTTCGGCAGTCACAGCTTCCCTTCACCCTGCTCCTTGTCGGGCGTTCTGACAGGGCCGACTGAAAGTCAGGCAAAAGGCCGCTTGCGCGGCCATTCTGGTGCCTGTTTTGTCGGGACTGCTCCCGCCCGCTGCAATTCTATGGAGTGGTACCTTGCCTGACCAAGATCTGCCATGCACCGCAACCATACCGGAACTCAGCTACCTAGCTAGCTAGCGATCGAAACCGCCCGAGCTGAAAGAGCTGAAGCTAGGCATTGTCCGAGACAGAGCCGAGAAGGACACCGCCCCAAGGACTTCAAAGCGGTGCCGTGAGCGGCGCCAAACGAAACAGGCAAAACAATCAACGGATTAACGCAGATGCCGCACGCGAAAGGCAGGATATTCATAATAGAAAGAGAATTGACTTTTATCTCAATGAGAGCGGCTCTTGCCATTCAGATCATATCTGCGATTGGCTTAAGCGCTCTCACCCAGGATATTCCCAGCAAAGACTAGGAAAAGCATATATTTGGGACGACCAGCCCGATGAGCCATTAACCGGTTCGACTGCCATTCACAGCGTGGCAACTTCATATACTCGTCGCACAATAGACCGAATGCATATTTGCTGAATTGCATTTCGCCAGAAGAGAGCTTTGTGATTAGCGCTTACAACACAGAAGGAAAATGCTACGACCGAGCATGCCAACAAGAACTGCGCTTACTGCTTCAAAGGAAGTGCTAGAAAATGAAATGGCTTTGCAGCCTTAACTTTACCCCAAGTCAAAATGCTTCAACTTTCCGAAAGACTTCCTGTCCGTTGAACCATTTTTGTTGTCCCGATTGTCCCCACAGCTCCGTCAGCCCCAACAGAGTTTGCACACCGGCACTGTGCAGGCACGCCATTCCCGCCACCTGGGCCATACGGTGAGGGCAGTGTTTCAACAGCCATGAAGGGACTGCTTCTGCTTGTGCTCTCCACGGCAAGCCTGCTGCTGGGCAGCGGCGCCAGCGCCCATTGCGATCAGAGCCACGGCCATCAAGGAGCCGCCAATCCCAGCCAGCAGAGCCAGCGCTGAAGGTTGGTTCAGGTGCTTCTTGGCGGCTGATCAGGGTGCGGGTGCTGGGTCACCACTCGGCAAACAGCACTGAGCTGGCGGGCCATCTCCGGCAGCAAGCTGGTGTCCTCGGCGCAGCTGGCACCCTCGCTGAAAGCCACCAGCAGAAAGGGATCGTGGCCTTCGGCCTGCACATAGGCGGCATCGTGGCGCGCGGCACTCATCCAGCCCGCCTTGCTCCACAGCTGGGCTGAAGCAGGCAGTCCTTCGCCGAGAAAGCCATCCACCTGATTCTCCGGATCGGCGGCGCGCTGGTCGGGGTCGAGGCTGCGGGCCAGCAGGGCCTGCATGCGGCTGCAGGCGGGGGGCGACACCAGCCCAGAGGCCATCACCGCCTCCAGCAGGCGGGCTGTGCCGTCCGTGCTCAGGCGGTTGCGGTTCTCCAACTGGGCGCCATAGAACTCCTTCTCCCGCCCGAAGGGCCCATCGCCCCAGGTCTTCTGGCAGACATTCACCCCCGCCAGCTCGGGCCAGCCCAGGCCGGCAAGCCAGTGGTTCACGAGCTGACGCTGCTCGCACCAGGCGTGCATCAGCTGCGGCGGCAAGGCCGGCCCGCTGGTGGTGCCGCTGAGCAGATCCACCACCAGGCTGGTGGCATCGTTGCTGGAGTCCTGGATCATCAGGGCCAGGGCGCGGCGCAATTCGGGATCGTCCTCCAGCAGACCGCGCTGCAGCCAGGCTTCAGCGGCGATCAGATACACCAGCTTCACCACGCTGGCGGGGTAGCACTGCCGATCACCCGCCCAACTGGCACCGCAGCCGCCGGGCTGATCATGGGCACCATCCATGAGCGACCGGGGGTAGCGGACCCAGGTGAGGGCCAGGCGATCGCTCAGGCCGGGGCGGCCGTCGCGTTCCAGGGCCCGCACCAGATCAGCCAGGATCTGAGCCATGGCCGGATCGGGGCTGTAGAACGCCATCGCTGCTGCCAACCAATGGGGCGAGATTAGGCATGGCCCCGCTTCCGCCTGTGTCCGATCCCACGTCCACTCCCAGCAACCCCCAGGCCCCCACGGCCGCTCCAGAGCTGCTTCAGCCGGGCAGCATCTGGCAGCTGGCGTGGCCCCTGAACCTCTACAGCCGATCGGGAGGCAGCGGTCTGGCCACCCAGGCGGCTACCGGCCGGCGGCTGCAGGTGCTCAGCGAACGGGCCCAGGGGCGGCTGCGGGTGCGGCTGCTGGAGGACGGCTACCCGGGCTGGCTGGAGCCAGACGATCTGGTGGGCCGGGCGGTGGCCGCTGAGCGGCCCCTGCCACTGCTGCTGCAGCGGGCGCAGATCAGCCAACGGCTGCCTGAGGTGCTGGCCCTGGCGCTGAGCTGGATGGAGCGGGCCAACGAATACCTCTGGGGCGGCACGATCGGGCCAGATCTGGACTGCTCCGGCCTGGTGCAGACGGCGTACGCCGCTGCCGGGATCTGGCTGCCCCGCGATGCCTACCTGCAGGAGCGCTTCTGCATGCCCGTGGCCGTGCGTCCCGGCCAGATCCAGCTGCTGGAGCCGGGCGACCTGATCTTCTTCGGCCGGCCCCAGCGCTGCACCCATGTAGGGCTGCATCTGGGCGGAGGCCGTTACCTGCACAGCTCAGGCCAGGAACACGGGCGCAACGGCCTGGGCATCGACGACCTCAATCCCAGCAACAGCCATCCGGTGGCCAGCCACTACCGCACTGAACTGCGCGGGGCCGGACGGGTGATGCGCTGCCACGACGGCAGCCCACTGCCCGCCTAAGGTCACTCCGACCACTGCCGGGCATGGATCTCTCCATCGTGGTGCCCCTCTACAACGAGGCGGCCAACCTGCCCCTGCTGGTGGAGCAGCTGCTGGCGGCGCTGCGGCCCATGGGCAGCAGCTTTGAGCTGGTGCTGGTGGATGACGGCTCCCGGGATGGCAGCCCGGCGGTGCTGGAGGCCCTGAGCCGCACCGTGCCCGAACTGGTGGCCGTGCTGCTGCGCCGCAATTACGGCCAGACCGCCGCCATGGCCGCCGGTTTCGAGGGCAGCTGCGGCGCTGTGATCGTGACTCTCGACGGCGACCTGCAGAACGACCCCGCCGACATCCCCTTGCTGCTGGCGCAGCTCGGCGAGGGCTACGACCTGGTGAGCGGCTGGCGCCACCAGCGCCAGGACGCTGCCTTCAGCCGGCTCCTGCCCAGCCGCCTGGCCAACCTCCTGATCGGCCGGGTCACCGGCGTGCAGCTCCACGACTACGGCTGTTCCCTGAAGGCCTACCGCCGTGAAGTGGTGGCAAACCTCAATCTCTACGGCGAGCTGCACCGCTTTCTGCCCGCCCTGGCAGCCATCGAAGGAGCCCGCATCAGCGAAGTGAAGGTGCGCCACCATGCGCGCCGCCACGGCAGCAGCCATTACGGCATCGACCGCACCTTCCGGGTGCTGATGGACCTGCTCACCGTGTGGTTCCTGAAGCGCTTCCTCACCCGGCCGATGCACGTGTTCGGGGTGGGCGGACTGGCGGCCATGGGACTGGGACTGCTGATGGGGCTCTGGCTGCTGGGACAGAAGCTGCTGCTGGGGGCGGACATCGGCGGCCGGCCTCTGCTGCTGGCAGCGGTGCTCAGCCTGCTGGCAGGGGTGCAGCTGTTCTGCTTCGGCCTGCTGGCAGAGCTGCAGATGCGCACCTACCACGAGAGCCAGGGCAGGCCGATCTACCGCGTGCGGGCCACCCTGCGGGGCAGCGGCGGGGTGGTGGATTGAATTTTTATGTCGCCCCCCGCGGGCCGGAAAGGCAGGCCAGGAGAGGGTCCTTACAGTGCCGAGGCTTGCTATTGGCCCGTGCCATGACTGGAGATTTCGTCGCCGCCTGGATGCCCTCGGTGTTTGTACCCCTGGTGGGCATCCTCGGCCCAGCCGTGGCCATGGCCCTGCTGTTCAACGTGATCGAAGCCCGCGACTGAGCCGCCGCGCAGCCGCGCCCATTCGTTCAGCCCCCAACTCCATCTCCCCATGACCGTGACCCCCGTGGCCGACCCCTGTGTCGGCAATCTGGCCACCCCCGTCAACAGCAGCTATTTCACCCGGGCATTTCTGAATGCCCTGCCGGCCTACCGTCCAGCCCTTTCCCCCAACCGCCGCGGCCTGGAAGTGGGCATGGCCCACGGCTTCTTCCTCTACGGCCCGTTCGCCATCACCGGCCCGCTGCGCCTCACTGAGTACGCCAGCACCGCCGGCCTGCTGGCCACCATTGGCCTGGTGTCGATTCTCACCGTGTGCCTGTCGATCTACGGCACCGCTGGCAACGGCCCGAATGTGCAACCCGCCGATGCCACGATCAGCACCCCTCCCGCCGACCTCTTCACCAAGGGTGGCTGGGCTGAATTCGCCAGCGGCTTCTGGCTGGGTGGCTGCGGTGGTGCGGCCTTCGCCTGGTTCCTCTGCGGCACCGCCCTGGTGAGCCCCCTGGTGAACATCGCCGGTGGCGTCTGGAGCGTGAGCTGAGCCGCCCCTTCAGCTGCCAGCCACTATCCGCCAGTCAAGCAACACCATTTCCCTGAACACACCAGCCCCGCCCCGGCGGGGCTTTTTTGATGGCAGCAGGAGCGAGGCAAGAGGCGAGCATGGCAGAGGGTGGCCACACCATCCCCCTCTGCGCACACAAGCCCATGCCTCGGCCGTTGCTTCGAACCCAGACCTCAGCCCCAGACCATCAGCACAGCACAGGCGGCGAGCGCGGTAGGCGCTCCCCCGCCTCGCCGATGCTGGCAACGGGCGCGCTGCTGGCGCTGGCCCTGGGGGGCTGCCGGCTGGAGGCCATGAAAGCCGCGCAACGGGAGCTGGTGCGCCAGGGGCACGCCGCCACGGTCGACTGCCTACAGGCGGAGCGGGCGATCACCGGCGGCGATGATCTGCGCTGCGAAGACTGGGACTACGTGCGCCAGAACTACCTGAGACCCAAGAGCTGAGCCGTTGGCGCCAGCCATCAGCCATCAAAAAACCCCGGCCGTCGGGCCGGGGTATGGGTCGTCCCTCAAGGGGTTGTTCAGGCGTCAGCCGAACTTGCCGGAGGTGGAGGCGATCAGGAAGGCGGCGTAGGTAAGGAAGTAGCCGATCGTGAAGTGGGCCAGACCCACCACACGTGCCTGCACGATCGAGAGCGCCACGGGCTTGTCGCGCCAGCCAACCAGGTTGGCGAGCGGGGTGCGCTGGTGCGCCCACACGATCGTCTCGATCAGCTCCTGCCAGTAACCGCGCCAGGAGATCAGGAACATGAAACCGGTTGCCCAGATCAGGTGCCCGAAGAGGAACATCCAGGCCCAGACGGCCAGGTTGTTGGTACCAGCGGGGTTGTAGCCGTTGATCAGCTGGGAGCTGTTCAGCCACAGGTAATCGCGGAACCAGCCCATCAGATAGGTGCTGGATTCGTTGAACTGGGCAACGTTGCCCTGCCAAATGGCCAGGTGCTTCCAGTGCCAGTAGAAGGTGAGCCAGCCCACGGTGTTCAGGGCCCAGAACACAGCCAGATAGAAGGCGTCCCAGGCGCTGATGTCACAGGTGCCGCCACGGCCGGGGCCGTCGCAGGGGAAGGAGTAGCCGAAGTCCTTCTTGTCAGGCATCAGCTTGGAGCCGCGGGCATCCAGGGCGCCCTTCACCAGGATCAGGGTGGTGGTGTGCAGACCCAGCGCGATGGCGTGATGCACCAGGAAGTCGCCAGGACCGATCTGGAGGAAGAGGCTGTTGTTGCCGGCGTTCAGACCCTGGAGCCAGCCGGGCAGCCAGACGGCGCCGGGGCCAGGGGCGTTGCTCACCAGGCTGTCGGGGTTGGACAGCAGCACATTCATGCCATAGACGGCTTTGCCGGAAGCGGCCTGCACGAACTGGGCGAACACGGGCTCAACCAGGATCTGCTTCTCGGGGGTACCGAAGGCAACCACCACGTCGTTGTGGACGTAGAGACCCAGGGTGTGGAAGCCGAGGAACAGGGAAACCCAGCTAAGGTGGCTGATAATCGCTTCCTTGTGCTCGAGCATCCGAGCAAGAACGTTGTTCTTGTTGGCCTCGGGGTCGTAGTCACGGATGAAGAAGATCGCACCGTGGGCGAAGGCACCGCACATCAGGAAGATGGCGATGTACTGGTGGTGGGTGTAAAGGGCAGCCTGCGTCGTGTAGTCCTTGTCGATGAACTCGTAGGACGGCATCGAATACATGTGCTGCGCCACCAGGCTCGTGACCACCCCGAGGGAGGCCAGGGCCAGACCCAGTTGGAAGTGGAGCGAGTTGTTGATGGTGTCGTAGAGCCCCTTATGGCCGGCGCCCAGGTCGCCAGGGGTGCCCTTGGGGGGGTTGTGGGCTTCCAGGATCTCGCGGATCGAGTGGCCGATACCGAAGTTGGTGCGGTACATGTGGCCGGCGATCACGAAGATCACGCCAATCGCCAAGTGGTGATGGGCGATGTCGGTGAGCCAGAGGGCCTCAGTCTGAGGGTGGAAACCACCGAGGAAGGTGAGAATCGCGGTGCCCGCGCCTTCTGAGCTGCCGAACACCTGATAGGTGGTGTCGGGATTCTGGGCATAGACGCCCCAGTTGCCGGTGAAGAACGGAGCCAGACCAGCGGGGTGCGGCATCACCGAAAGGAAGTTGTCCCAACCCACGTGCTGACCGCGGGCCTCGGGGATGGCCACGTGAACCAGGTGACCGGTCCAGGCGATCGAGCTGAAGCCGAACAGCACAGCCAGGTGGTGGTTGAGCCGGGATTCAGCGTTCTTGAACCAGGCCAGGGAAGGCCGGAACTTGGGCTGGAGGTGGAGCCAGCCGGCGAACAGGGCCCAGGCCGACAGGATCATCATGAAGATGGAACCCTGGTACAGCTCGGCGTTGGTGCGCATGCCGATCGTGTACCACCAGTGGTACAAACCGGAATAGGCGATGTTCACCGGAGAGGAGGCGCCCGCCTGGGTGAAGGCGGTGATGGCGCCCTGGCCGAAGTGGGGATCCCAGATCGCGTGAGCGATGGGACGCACGTGCAGAGGATCGGCGACCCACTGCTCAAAGTTGCCCTGCCAGGCGATATGGAACAGGTTGCCCGAAACCCAGAGGCCGATGATGGCCAGGTGTCCGAAGTGGGTGGAGAACAGCTTCTGGTAAAGCCGCTCCTCGGTCATGCCGTCGTGGCTCTCGAAGTCGTGAGCCGTGGCAATGCCGTACCA
>JBIIXY010000008.1:0-41191 GCA_044347105.1 Prochlorococcaceae cyanobacterium | reverse complement strand
CGCCAGATCGTGGAGCTGCAGGTGAAGCGCCTGGCGCAGCGCCTCGACGACAAGAAGCTGGGCCTCCAGCTCAACGCCGAGGCCCTCGACTGGCTGGCCGGTGTGGGCTACGACCCGGTATACGGCGCCCGCCCGCTGAAGCGCGCCATCCAGCGCGAGCTGGAAACGCCGATCGCCAAGGGGATCCTGGCGGGGCAGTTCACCGGCGGGCACACCATCGCCGTGGATGTGGCGAATGAGCGGCTGCGCTTCCAGCTGCAGGAGCCAGCACAGCTGCCGGTGCTT
This sequence comes from Prochlorococcaceae cyanobacterium, assembly GCA_044347105.1. GTDB lineage: Bacteria > Cyanobacteriota > Cyanobacteriia > PCC-6307 > Cyanobiaceae > NIES-981. The sequence goes on along the minus strand of JBIIXY010000008.1, from coordinate 40,906 downwards.
GTGTGAGCCCTCAGGCCCTGGTGCTGCCCTAGAGCGCCAGGGCCTCCCGGATGGCCGGGGTCTCGGACCAGCTCCAGGGACCCCCCGTCACCGGGGTGATGCCCAGCTCGGCGCGCAGCTCCTCGAGGTTCTGCTCGAAGCGCTCCTCCCAGAGCACCGGAAACAGGGGCTGGGCGGCAGCCCCCATCTCCAGCCCCTGGATGATCATCTGGAAGGCATACACCGCTGTGCGGGCCTGCTCTGCAGCCGTTTCCAGCTCATCGATCGGCCGGTCGGTGTGCATCCAACCGAGCAGCATCGCGATCAGATCGGTGAAGGCCAGGCCGGGATGGCTGAACTGGGCCACGCTGATGCTGATCACCCCCAGCTCGCCATAGTTGTCGAGGCTGAAGCCGCTGAGGATGTGGTGGATGTCGTGGGTGGCATACACCCGGTAGTTGATGTAATCGGCGTCTTCCTCGAGGTTGTTGAAGAAGGCGGTCTCGGGGAAGAAGTTGATGTCGTAACCCATCGCCTTGAGGGCGGTTGCGTAGGTGTGGCCGAGGCTGCCCTTCGGCATCGCCAGCAACGTCTAGGAGTTGTACGGCCCGCACAGGCGCCGCGCATCGATCAGAGCCTGACAGGCGGGATTGCGGGCCAGCCGCTTGCGGCAGTGCTGCATCGGCCGGGAATCGCGCAGCCGGTGGGAGAGCAGAAACACGTTCTCCGCTGAAGCCCCCGCCCCCATGGCCAGATCAGCCAGTTCGAGGAACTGCTGCACGTGCTCCGGGGTGGCGATCTTGTCGAGGTAACGAAAACCCATGGCTGCAAGGGGGCTGCACTTGAAGCCAGGAATGGTGGGAGCCCTCAGGCCACAACCCATTGCAAACCCGCTGCGGGCGATGCCTCAGAAGCGGCTGGCCAGGCGGCTGCCCAACCGGATTTCCAGCACCAGCCTGTACACGGCCGCCATCAGCGGGGCCATGGCCAGCCTGAACAGCAAGCAACCAGCGCCGAGCGGTCGATCCGCGCCACCACCCCTACGAACAGCAGCATCACCAGGGTGGCCACGGTGAGAAAGCTGAGGGTGGCCAGGGTGATCGACGCGATCACCAGGCGCAGGCGGCGGCGCTGCAGCTGCAGCTCCTCGCGCAGGTCCGCCGAAATCAGCGAATCATGGCCCAGCAGCTGCCGGTGACACCGAGAGCTGGATCGCCCTGGCCAGCGACTCCACGCCGGGCTGACAGCCGAGGGTCATGGACCGGGCCTCAGAGAAGCTGGTCGATACGGCGGGCCAGCTCCACATCCAGGCTGGAGAGGCCACCGGTGTCGTGGGTGGTGAGGGCGATGCTCACCCTGTTCCACACATTGCTCCACTCGGGGTGATGGCCGAGAGCCTCGGCCGCCAGGGCCACCCGGGCCATGAAGCCGAACGCCTCGGAAAAGTCGCTAAAACGCAGATCCCGCTGCAGCTTGCCCTGCTCCAGGCGCCAGCCAGGCAGCTCAGCCGGCAGGGCGTTGATCTGTTCCGGGGTGAGAGGAATGGCGGCCATGGCGAACAGGGCGACAAGTGCCTTCAGGGGAGGTCGTCATGCTCGCGCAGCGAACCGCCGGGCAGGGGGCTCGCGGCCATGATCCGCCGGCCCCTGGCCACCAGTGCCGTCACGTCGTCCGGATCGGCCGCGGCTCGCTCACCCTGCTCAACAGCCCTGTACAGGTCGGCCACGGCCCAGGCAGCACTGGCCGGATCAGCTGCAAAGCGTGGAATCAAGTGGAGATGCAGGTGGGGCGCCCCCTCGCCGAAGGCCATGGCGTAGACGCGATCACAGCCGCTCAGCTCCTGCACCAACTGGCTGGCAGCCCGTACCGCCTCACCCCAGCTGGCCGCCTCCTGATCGCTGAAGGCCAGTGGGCCAGCCAGATGGCGACGGGCATCAAGCAGCAGCCAGCCCGAAAGCGGTGCCGGCAGGGGATGGTGGCGCAGCAGCCACTGATCGCTGCGGGCGATCTCCAACGCCGATGCCAGGGCGACATCAGCATGGAGGCGGCAAATGGCACAGGGCAAAGGGGGTGTGGCCATGGCTACTCCCCGATCAGGTGCAGGCTGAGACGGCGCTGGCTGCCCAGCCGCCGATGCTCCCAGAGGTACACCGCCTGCCAGGTGCCCAGCAGCAGCCGACCGCGCTCGAAGCTCAGCTGCAGGCTGGTGGTGGTGAGCGCGGTGCGGATGTGGGCGGGCATGTCGTCGGGCCCCTCGTCGTCATGCAGGTAGGTGCGCCGCTCACCGCTGGGCACCAGCTCATCGAGGAAAGCGGCCAGGTCCTGGAGCACCCGCGGATCGGCGTTCTCGTTCACGGTGAGACTGCAGCTGGTGTGCAGGCACACCAGCGTGGCCACCCCCTGGCGCAGGCCACTGGCGGCGATCTCGGCGTTGAGGGCGGCGCTGATGGTGGTGAAACCGGCGCCGCTGGTGCTGAGGCTGAGCACCTGCAGGTGTTGACGCAGCACGGACGAACCGCAGGGAACAAACCTGCCTAGCATTGCCCCAGACATGCTCCACGCCAGATGGGCAAGGGCGGCGGTGGCGCTGATCTGGCCGGACCGGATTTGATCGTGGTGGGCAGTGGCCTGGGGGGTCTGTGCGCCGGGGCGATCGCAGCCCGCCACGGCCTGGAGGTGCTGGTGCTGGAGGCCCACAGCCAGCCTGGCGGCGCCGCCCACGGTTTTGTGCGGCGCGGCTTTCACTCCGAATCAGGGCCTTCGCTCTGGTCGGGCCTGGGCCGCTGGCCCAGCGCCAACCCCCTCACCCAGGTGCTGCGGGCGGTGGGCGAAACCCTGCCGGTGGCCACGTATCACGACTGGGGCCTGCTGCTGCCGGAGGGCCAGCTGCGGGTGGGGGTGGGCCTCGATCCCTTCCTGGCCATGCTGCGCGAGCTGCGGGGCGCCGCGGTGGCCGACGAATGGGCCGCCTTCATGGCCTGGCTTGAGCCGAGCTGCCGGGCGGCCCGCGCCCTGCCCCTGCTGGCCCTGCGGCCCGGGCTGGGGCTGGCCAGCACGCTGGGCGGGCAGGCCCTGGGCCTGCTCAGCCTGGCGCCGCGGCTGGCGGCCCTGGGCGGCAGCTTCGGGCCGATGGCCCGGCGCCATCTGCGCGATCCCTTCCTGTTGCACTGGGTGGAGCTGCTCTGTTTCCTGATCTCCGGCCTGCCGCTGGATCAGACCAGCGCCGCGGCCATGGCCACCTTGTTTGGCGAATGGTTTGAGCCCGGCGCCTGCCTCGACTACCCGATCGGCGGCAGCGCGGCGGTGGCCGCCGCCCTGGTGCGGGGCCTGGAGCGTCACGGCGGCCAGCTGCGCACCGGCGCGCCCGTGGAGCAGGTGCTGGTGGAAGGGGGGCGGGCCAGCGGTGTGCGCCTGGCCAGCGGGGAAGTGCTGCATGCGCGCCGCGGCGTGATCGCCAACACCAGCCCCTGGGACCTGCCCAATCTGCTGCCGCCCGAGGCGGTGCCCGAGCGCTGGCGGCGCCAGCAGGCTGCAACCCCGGCGTGCGCCAGCTTCCTGCACTGGCACCTGGGCCTGCGCGGCGGCGAGGAGCTGGCCGATCTGCCGATTCACCACGTGTGGGTGGGGGACTGGCAGCGGGGCATCACGGCCGAGCGCAATGTGGCCGTGCTGTCGATGCCATCCCTGCTCGACGCGGCGATGGCCCCGGCGGGTCACCAGGTGCTGCATGGCTATACGCCGGCCAATGAGCCCTGGGACCTGTGGCGGGATCTGGAGCAGGGCAGCCCCGCCTACGCCGCCCTCAAGGCCGAGCGCTGCAGCCTCTTCCACCAGGTGCTCGATCCACTGATCCCGGACTGGCGCGAGCGCGTGGTGATCGAACTGCAGGGCACGCCGCTCAGCCACCGCCAATACCTGCGCGTGCACCAGGGCAGCTACGGCCCCGCCTGGCCCGCCGACCGAGGCCCCTTCCCCGGCGGCGACACGCCGATTGCCAACCTGGTGCTCTGCGGGGCCGGCAGCTTTCCCGGCATCGGTGTGCCGCCGGTGGCGGTGAGCGGCGCGATGGCCGCCCACCGCTTCGTGCCGGCGCGGCAGCAGCGGCAGCTGCTGGAGGAGCTGCAGCTGGTGCCGGGTGGGCCGATCGCCTCTGCCTAGCATCACCGAAAATCTTGCTGATCCATGCCTGTCGCGCGCCGTCTGCAGCAGCTGATCCAGCCGTTCACAGCCGCGCTGCTGCTGGCCTCGGCCCAACCGGCGCTGGCCCAGCGGGTGGTGCCCAAGATCGGCAGTATCTGCCCCCTGGGCTACGTGGACCTGTTCAACGGCAACTGCAGCACCCTGGGGCTGATGAGCTACACCCTGATGCCCACCGATGGCGAGGCCTGTCTGGAGGGCTGGATGAACGTGGGCGGCGGCTACTGCCGCAAGAAGTGATGGCAGCCGGCACCCAGGTTTCCCAGGCAGAGCTCACCGTGCTCTACGACGGCGCCTGCCCGCTCTGCTGCCGGGAGGTGCGCCTGCTGCGCCAGCGCGACCGGCAGCACAACGGCGCCCAGCCTCGCCTGGCCTTCGTGGACATCGACGCAGCTGACTACGCGCCAGGCGACTACGCCGGTCTCGACTACCGCCAGGCCATGGGCCGCATCCATGCCATCCGCGCCGATGGCACCGTGGTGAGCGACCTGGCCGTATTCCGTGAGGCCTATGCCCTGGTGGGCCTGGGCTGGCTGCTGGCTCCCAGCGGCTGGCCCGGGCTGAGCTGGCTGGCCGATGCCGCCTACGGCCTCTGGGCCCGCTGGCGCCTGCCCTTCACCGGCCGGGGCAGCCTGGAGCAGGTGTGTCAGCAGCGTTGCCGCCTGCCCGGTTGAACGCCAGCGGCGTTCAACACTCCAGATTCAGCTGCAGCTGGGCGGGATCCGCCATGGCCCGGCGACGCCTGCGCCGGTTGCTGGTGGCCGGCAGCCCGGCGCGCCGGGAGCCGTGGCGCTGCTGAATGGCGTCGGCCAGGGCAGCGAAACCCAGCTCCTGTCGGCGGGCATGGATGCGCTCCCGCGCCTGGCGTGCCGCTTCGTCGGGCTCCACGATCGGCGCCGGGTAATCGCGGCCCAGCCGCCAGCCCAGCTGTTGCTGCTGCAGGGGATCGAGCCGCCAGGGCTGGTGCAGGAACACGGCCGGCACGGGCGCCAGCTCCGGCAGCCAGCGGCGGATGAACAGCCCCTCGGGGTCATGGTCGAGGCCCTGCTTGATCGGGTTGTAGATGCGCACGGTGTTGATGCCGGTGGTGCCGGACTGCATCTGGCACTGGCTCCAGTGGATGCCGGGCTCGTAGTCCACGAACAGGCGCGCCAGCACCAGGCCACTGGCCCGCCAGGGCAACCAGAGGTGGTAGCTGGCCACCGACATCACCATCGCCCGCATGCGGAAGTTGAGCCAGCCCGTGGCGGCCAGGGCGCGCATGCAGGCGTCCACGAAGGGCAGGCCGGTGCGCCCCTCGCACCAGGCGGCCAGCCGCTCGGCCTGGGGCACGGCCAGCCAGTCGGCTTCACCATCGCGCAGGCCGGCGGTGAGGGGATGGAGCTCGCGGAACTCCAGGTCGGGCTGGCTCTCCAGCTTCTGGATGAAGTGGCAGTGCCAGTGCAGGCGCTCATCGAAGGCCCTGCGGCTGCGGGGCGGCAGGGCCCGGGCCGCGCGGCAGGCCTGCAGCACCTCCCGCAGCGACAGGCTGCCCCAGGCCAGGTGGGGCGAGAGGCGCGAGCAGCTGCGGAAGGCGGTGTTGGGGCTGGAGAGCTCGCAGTGGTAGGCCTGGCCCCGCTCCGCCAGGAAGCTCTCCAGCAGCTGCAGCCCTGCTGAGCGCCCGCCCCGCTGGCGCTGGGGGCAGGGGTCGGCGGCCAGGCCCAGCTCCGCCGCGCTGGGCAGACGTCCCGGATCCAGGCTGTCCAGGGGCTGGAGCCCGGCCGGAGGCGGGCTGATGCTCTTGGCCATCTGCTCCTCCCAGCGGCGGGCCCAGCCGTCGCGGCTGGCCAGCCGGCGCACCACACCGAACTGGGGCAGCTCATGCCAGGGGATGCCGTGGCTGCGGGCCCAGGCCGCCACCCGCCGGTCGCGGCCATAGGTCCAGCCGTTGCCTGTTTCCTCATGGCTCCACAGCCCAGCCACCCCGAAATGGCGGCGTGCCCGCTCCAGCACCTCCACCGCATCGCCGCAACGCACCACCAGGGGCTGGCCCAGGGTGGCCAGGGCCTGGCTTAATTCCTCGGCACACTCGGCCGCAAAGGCCCACTGGCGGGCCGAGGCGTCCGGCTGGCGCCACAGCTCCGGCTCCACCACCAGCAGCGGCAGCACCGGCCCCCGCTCACTGGCCAACAGCAGCGGTCGGTGGTCGCTCACCCGCAGGTCACGCTTGAACCAGACAATTTCAAGGGGCGTCATGTCTGAGATCGTTCGTGCGAACGGTCTTCTGGATCGGGCGATTCCATGCCCTCAGTGACCGACCAGGTCGGCCATGGCTGCTGCTGACAGGCCTGTCACAGAAGGACAAGGACATGACGACTGCCGCAGTGCTCCGCAGCGACGATGTCAGAACATGTTGCAGGGCTGGGCGCCGGAAGGAGAGCCGACAAACCACTCAGCATCAACACGGATCCAGCAGGGCTGACAGGCCTGCGAGTCTGTTGCAGTCACCAGCAGGGGGCTGTCCTTTGGTCGTCCCCAGCTTGAGCACGGCCGTGAGGACCCGGCGAGAACAGGTGTGAAGCAACGCTTTTCTCAACCTGTGCTGTCCCTGCTGGCGACCTGATCGGGCGAACGGGCGGTTGCCCAACCCATCCACACCCCACGGCAACGCGTCATCACCACCGTGAGCATCGGGGTGACCGTTGCCAGAGCGGATGAGGGGATGGACGCGCTGATCGCCCGGGCGGATCAGGCGATGTACAAGGCCAAGCAGGCCGGCCGCAATCAGCTGATCCGGATTCCCTGAATCCTGTGCTCAGCCCGGCAGCACCTGGCGCCAGCCCCCGTCCTGCACCAGTCGCAAGGGGGTGTCGAACAGGGCACTGAGGGGGCCTGCCGCCAGCAACGCGTCGGCAGGTCCATCGCCCACCAACTGCCCCTGCCTGAGCAGCAGAACCCGGCTCACCTCGGGGATGATCGCTTCGATCTGATGGGTGACCAGCAGCAGCGTGGTGCCGCCGGCCACCAGTGCGCGCAGGCTGGCCAGAAGCTGGTGGCGGGCGCGCAGATCGAGGCCATTGGTGGGTTCATCCAGCACCAGCACCTCGGGCTCATGCACCAGGGCCCGGGCCAGCAACAGGCGCCTCTGCTGGCCCTCGGACAGCTGGCCGAAGGGGCGATCGGCCAGGTCCGCCAGCTGCAACCGCTCCAGCAGCGCTGCCGCCCGCTGGCGCTGGGCGGCCGTGGGCTGCTGGCTGCGGCCGATGCCGATCGAACCGAACAGGCCGGAGAGCACCACATCAGCGGCGCTCACCTGGGGCGGATGCAGCCGCTGCAGATCGCTGGACACCAGGCCGATGCGCCGGCGCAGGTCCCAGAGGTTCACGCTGGTGCTGCCGAAGACCTTCAGCCAGGAGCCCGGCTTCACCACCGGGTAGAGCTCGCGGCTGAGCAGTTTGATCAGCGAGCTCTTGCCGGAGCCGTTGGGACCAAGCACCACCGTGTGTTCGCCGCTGTGCAGGCTGAGGCTGAGCCCCTCGAACACCAGCCGCGGCCCCAGCCAGAGATCCACATCCTGCAGCTCGAGATAGGCCGGAGATGTCATCGTTTCTTCCTCACCCAGGCGCGGGCGCCATAGCATCCAGGCCATGGGTTTCCGCTTCCGCCGCTCCAGCCGTCTCGGCCCCGTGCGGCTCAACTTCAGCAAGAACGGGCTCAGCTCCATCAGCCTGGGCGGCCGGGGCGCGTCCCTGAACATTCCGGTGAATCGCCGCGGCGGCACCCGCACCACCGTGGGCCTGCCCGGCACCGGCCTGAGCTGGAGCTGGGAGCAGGAGCAGCCCGGCCGCCAGCCCGCCGGCCCCGCCGAGGGGCTGCCCAACAGCCGCCGGCTGCGGCCAGGCCAGCTGGAGGCGTTCAAGCAGTCGCTGCTGGCCCTGTTGAGCGAGCAGCTGTTCGGCAGCGGCCGCCCCGGCGAAGCGCTCTGGCAGCAGGGGCTGGTGAGCCGACTGCTGGGCGATGACAACCTCGGTGCACGTCTGCGGGAGCTGCTGGCGGCGATCGAAAGCCCCCAGGCTCTGCAGACCTATCTCCTGCGCGCCCAGAGCCAGGACGACAGCAAACGCCGGGCCCAGCGGGCTGTGCAGGCGGTGCGGGAAGCCAGCACCCTGGCCCGCGAGCGGGGCTGGCTCGCGGCTGACGCCCTGGAGAGCAAGCAGCCGGTCCCCGATTGAGACAGACAGCCAGGCGATGGACAGCCGTCACATCCTGATCACGGGTGCCAGTTCCGGCATCGGCCTGGCGGCTGCCGGACAGCTGGCCAGGGCCGGCCACCGGCTCACCCTTCCCTGCCGCAGCCAGGCCAGGGCTGATCAGCTCACAGCGATGCTGGCCCAGGCAGAGCCGCAGGCGGCGGTGAGCACGCCCCTGTGTGATCTCGCCGACCTGGCCACTGTGGAGAAGCTGGCAGCCGCGCTGCTGGAGGAGGGCAGGCCGATCGACACCCTGGTGCTGAACGCGGGATTGCAGTACAGCGGAGCTCGCGAACCACGCTGGTCGGCCCAGGGCTATGAGCTCACCCTGGCCGTGAATCACCTGGCCCACCAGGCCCTGCTCCAGCGCCTGCTGCCCCTGCTGCTGGCCAGCCCCCAGCCGCGGCTGGTGATCACCGCCTCGGAGGTGCACGACCCGGCCAGCCCCGGCGGCCGGGTGGGCCGACCGGCAGGGGTGGGCAACCTGGCAGGGCTGCGCCAGGGGGCCGGTGCCGCGATGGTGGACGGGGTCAGTCCGTTCGATGCTGAAAAGGCCTACAAGGACAGCAAGCTCTGCAATCTGCTGATGGCCAGGGCCGTGGCCGCCCGCCTGGCCCACCAGCCCCAGCGCCTGCCCGTGCTGGCCTGGAGTCCCGGGCTGGTGATCCCCCGGGGCAACGATGGCTTCTTCCGCTACAGCCGTGAGCACAATCCCCTCGGTCAGAGGCTGTTCGCGCTGCTGGCCCGTGATCTGCTGCGCCTGAGCGAAACCCCCGCCCGGGCCGGGGCCCTGCTGGCCGGCCTGGCCACCGACCCCGTGGCTGCGGACACCGGCTTCAGCTACCGCTGCAATCGCCTGGTGGGCCCTGGCCAGCTGCGGTTTGAAGAGAGTGAACCGAGTGCCGAAGCCAGCAACGACGCCCTGGCCGAGCAGCTGTGGCAGCTCAGCGCCGCCACGCTTGGCTTGCAGGCCGATGCACGGGATCAGTGCAGCTGGTAGAGCACTGAGCCGCTCTCACTGATGGTCTGCCGCAGCAATCCCTGGGCTGCCATCTCCTCCACAACCTTGCGGATCGTCTCCGATGGCTCGCCGGTGGCCAGGATGAAATGGGCCAGGGATGCCGGTTCGTGCTCGCATCTCCTGAGAATCTGCTGTTCCAGGGTGAGCTGAGAAACCGCAGCTGCAGCGGGCTGCTTGCTGCCTGCCTCCTGCAGGATGGTGGAGCCGGGGGCTGCCAACTGGCGTGCAGCGTGATCGGACTGATTGCTGCGTTCCACCAACCCTGGAATCAGGAACAGGTCGATCAACTGGGCGAGGCCACAGAAGCCGAACGTGAGCAGGTAGAGGGTGCCGACCCACGTCTGCCCGAGGTAGAAGCGCTGCAGCCCACACACCCCGAGCAGCGAAGCGCACCACAGCAGGTAGGCCGTTCCCGTCTCCCGTCTGGCCATCCGAATGGGGCGAGCGGCAAAGGGTCACAAGCCTAGAAGCTGGAACCGGCTGCTTCGCTGTGGGGCGGCAGCAGTTCCTCCATCACCGCCTGCAGGCCATCGGCCAGGGGGCGGTGGCAGCCGAGACGCTCACTCCAGATCCTGCCGCTGCGCAACGCCCCCGCGCACACCAGGGCCATGTCCTGGCCCTCCAACAACCGCAGCTGGCTGAGGGGCACCGCCAGCTCGCCCCAGAAGACGTGGGCCAGGCGCCGCTGATTGCGATGGCGCATCCTCAGCTGCAACGCTCCAGGGTGAGATCCGGGCTGCCAGCTGATCTCCTCCAGCAGCTCCCGGCGCAGGGCCTGCTCCGGCGTTTCCCCTGGGTCGAGGTGACCGCCGAACAGGCCCCAGCAACCAGGGGCCACGATCCCCGGCACATCGTCGCGCAGCTGCATCAACCACTGATCGCCGCGCTGCAGCATCGCCAGAGCCACTTCCAGTGCCATACCACGCCCGATGGAGTGAACAACAGCCAATCCTGATGTCTCCTTCAGCCAGGCCTCCAGGGAGCGGAACAGCCAGCTGATCACCAAAGAAGCATGAAACGCAGGCTGGAGCGCTGCTGAACAGCACCTCCGCTCATTCTGCACAAACGGGACGTCACCCAGCCAAAGGGTGGAAGCCTCTCAACCACACCATTCACCAGCAGCAATGACCGGATGACTGCCAAACGAACTGACTCGATCAAGGGCGAATCACAGCAACATCCGCAGATGACGTGATCAGACCGTGCCTGCGGCAGATCAGCTGTGCAGGTGCTGATCAACGAGTGCTCCCGGGGAACTGGCCCTAAGACTGCTTGGGGCAGCCAAGCTGTCCACCTTCTAATGATCGGAGATTCACCGATGTCAGCTCTCAGTCTCCTGCACGACCACGAAGCCGAAACCATCAATGGCGGCTTTTGGAACGGGCTCTTCTACAAGAGCTTTTCCGCCAAAGCCGTGCTCAACAAGCTCGACCAATCGAACTACGCCACCAACATGGCCTGGGGCGGCTCTGGCCTCAGCTTGATCGGCAACGAGCAAGTCAACATGGCCAGCCTAACCACCATCATTGGTGCCTGACCAGCCACCAAGAAACATCAACTAAAGCCGACCTGTTCTATCCATTTTCTCACATGAAATCCATCCAATTCCTTGATGCCAATCAGTGTGAAGCCCTCTGTGGCGGCAAATACTGGGGAGGCCTGACCAGCATCAAAACAATTGAGCTGGGCGCTGTGATCAACAAAGTCGACCAGTCGAACAAGGTATACAACACGGCTGGCGGCTTCAGTGGCTGGGGCTATGGCAAATCCGGTGGCAGCCTTGGCAGCAGCATCCTCAATTCTCAAGCCAACATCGCCGAACTCGTTACTGTAATGCTGTGAGCAGCCGTGGAAATCCTCACTGAATCCCAAGCTGCGGCTGTCAGGGGTGGATGGTTTGCAATCACAGTAGCGCCCATCGTGGCACCATCGATTGTGATCACAAACGCATTACAAACGAATGCCGGGGCCAGTGTAGCCATAGGGCTGTTGGGGGCATCGCCTTCTGCAGGCTTATCACAGGGAAACCTGCTCTCTTTTCTGGCAAGCCTCCGCTAAAAGGACTAGGCGCTTGTGGGCTAGTCCCACAGGCGCCTTTCTTACAATACGTGCCATTCCTAGATGATGGATCTTCTTTCAGATGACCAAGCCGCGCAGCTGACAGGTGGCAGCTTTCACCATTTATGGAAAGCCGCATCAGACCTACCCGCTAGGCGGGGGATCGGAGCACTGCTATGGAACAGCAGACTGGCATTTCGTGGGATTTTCACGAACGTTAATCAGCTGAATATTGCTGTAAACGTAGCACTCTTTGGCGGCACAGTAATGAACAACCAAGCGAATTTACTGGCAATCAATAACAGCCTCTGATGCCTGCACTCGCGCTCGTCCGCCTTGCCTACCAACCGTCACACCATGGCTGAGCAGCTCTGGCATCTCATCCTGCGCTGCCTGGGATTCGCCCCCGGCCATTCCCTGCCCTGCGTCCGTCAGCACAACGAGGAAGACTGCGGAGCGGCCTGTCTAGCCACCGTCTGCGCGCACCATCACGCGCACCTGCCGCTGGGCTGGATCCGCCACCTGGTGGGCACATCGCGGGAGGGCACCACCCTGCTGGGTCTCAAGCGCGGCGCGGAAAAGCTTGGTTTTCATGCCCAGGCGGCCAAAGCCGACGCCAGTGTGCTGGACGATCTGCAGGCGTTGCCCCTGCCGATGATCTGCCACTGGCAGGGGTGTCATTGGGTGGTGCTGCATGGAGCCCGCGGCGATCAGCTACTGGTGGCTGATCCGGGGGTGGGGCTGCGCCGGCTGAGCCGGGAGCAGTTCCTGGCCGGTTGGGCCAATGGTGTGGTGCTGTTGCTGGAACCGGATCCAGCCAGTTTCCCGGTGAGTCACCACCAGAACCAGCGGTGGCGCAGCGGCCAGGGCCTGGCGATCGTGCCCCGCCTGCTGCGGCCCTTTCGGGGGCTGTTGCTGCAGGCCTTCGGGCTCAATCTGGCCATCGGCGTGCTGGCCCTGGCCATGCCCCTGTTGATGCAGATCCTCACCGACGACGTGCTGATTCGCGGCGATGGCGAGATGCTGCGCAGCCTGGCGATCGGCATCCTGCTGCTGTTCGTGCTGCGGGCCCTGCTCAACCTGCTGCAGGGGGTGCTGGTGGGCCACTTCGGCCAAAAGCTGCAGCTGCAGATGGTGTTGCACTACGGCCAGCACCTGCTGCGCCTGCCGCTGAGCTATTTCGAGAGCAGGCGCAGCGGCGAAGTGGTGAGCCGCCTGGACGACATCCAGAAGCTCAATGCCCTGATCGCCGATCTCACGCTGGGATTACCAGGCCAGTTCTGCATTGCCCTGATTTCGCTGATCTGGATGTGGCAGTACAGCGGCTCGCTCACCCTCGCCGCCCTGGTGGGTTATGGCCTGGTGGTGGCCACCCAGCTGGCGGTGCTGCCTGCGCTCCACCAGCGCACCCAGCAGCTACTGGTGCAGTCGGCCCAGAACCAGGGATTTCTGGTGGAGCTGTTCAGCGGGCAAGCCCTGCTCAAGACCACCCAGGCCGCGCCCCAGGCGTGGCAGGAATTTCAGCGCAACCAGGGACGAATCGCCCGCCAGGCCTGGGGCGTGGGCCTGCTCGATCTGCAGGCCAGCACCGCCACCGGCTTTCTGGGCCAGGCGATCGGCATCGGCCTGCTCTGGTACGGCAGCGTGTTCGTGCTGAAGCAGCAACTGAGCATCGGCCAGCTGTTGGCCTTCAACGGCATGGGCGCCAATGTGTTGGGGTTTCTGGCAGGCCTGAGTGGCGTGAGCCAGGAGCTGATCACCTCTAGGGTGGTGATGGCCCGGCTGGACGACGCCCTCCAGCACCCGGTGGAAAGCGACACCAGCAAGGGCACGCAGCAGGCCACCATTCCCGCCGATGCGGACATTGTGTGCGAGGAGGTGAGCTTCCATCATCCGGGCCGCACCGCCCTGCTCGACCACCTCAACCTGCGCATTCCCGGGGGACTGACCACGGCCCTGATCGGTGAATCGGGCTGCGGCAAGAGCACCCTGAGCAAGCTGATCGCCGGCCTCTACGGCCTCGAGAGCGGGGCCATTCACTACGGCCCCTTCAGCGGCAGGGATCTCAGCCTGGAGAGCCTGCGCCAGCAGGTGGTGCTGCTGCCGCAGCAGGACACGTTCCTGAACCGCTCAATCCTCGAGAACTTCACCTTCGCCTATCCCCACCTGGGCTTTGCCGACATCGTGGAACTCTGCCGGCTCACCCTGGCCGATGACTTCATCCGCGAGCTGCCCGACGGTTACGCCACGGTGCTCGGGGAATTCGGCGCCAATCTCTCCGGTGGCCAACGCCAGCGCCTGGCCCTGGCCCGCGCTCTGGCGGCGCATCCGCCAGTGTTGCTGCTGGATGAATCCACCTCGGCCCTCGACCCGGTGCTGGAGGCGCGGCTGATGGATCGCCTGCTCGAACACCGCAAGGGCCGGACCACAATTTTGGTGAGCCATCGCCCCTCGGTGATCCTGCGGGCGGACTGGGTGGTGTTCATGGAAAAAGGAGCGGTTCGCCAGCAGAGCCACCCCCGCGACCTGCGCGACCACCGCCAGGTCTCCCCCTATCTGCAGGCCGCCTGATGACACTGCCGACACGAGCCGATACCCCCTCCGGCGCCAACCTGAGCCGATCCACAGCCGGCGGCCAGGTGCTGCCTCCGGCGCTGATGGTGACCACCGCCGACGACTTCCTGCCCCAACCCGGGCCCTGGGCTTCCGGTCTGGGCCGATGGTTGCTGGCCCTGATGCTGGTCGGAGGAGGAGCGCTCACAGTGTGGCCCATGCGCGAAACCGTCCGGGCCGATGGGGCTGTACGGCCGAGCGGCGAGAACTCGGTGGTGCAGAGCGAGCAGGGTGGCACCCTGCAGCGGGTGCTGGTGCAGCCCAATCAGAACGTGCGGGCCGGCAGCCTGCTGGCGGAGTTTGACAACCGCTCCCTGCAGCTGGAGCGGCAACAGATGCAGCAGGAACAGGAGGCCCTGCGCCGCCAGCTCGCCATGGCCCGCGGTGAACAGCAGTCCCTGGCCGCCCAGGCCGATGCCCTGCGGGATCTCAACCGCTCGCTCACCCAGGCATCACGCCAGGGCGTGGCCCAGGCCCGCACCACCCTGGACTACGAACGGGGAGAGCTGGAGCGCTACTTGGCCCTGGCCGCCGAAGGGGCGGTGCCGCGCAGTCTGGTGGAGGAACGCCAGGCCCGGCGGGTGGTGACGGAATCGGAGGTGCTCAAGGCCCTGCAGGGTGTGGCCGAGCAGGAAGCGCGCGGCATGAGTGAACTGGCGCGGCTGCGCCAGGCCGAATTTCAGGCGCGCTCCGCCGCCGATGAACTGCACAAGCAGGTTCTGCAGCGCGAGACGCGCCTCAGGCAGCTGGAGCGGGCGATCACCCAGACCAGGGTGCTGGCGCCGATCGATGGCTCGGTGGTGAGCACGGCCCTTCGCCATGCCGGCCAGGTGCTGCAGGCCGGTGAACCCCTGGCCGTGATCGCCCCGCAGACGGCTCCCCTGGACGTGCGCCTGCAGGTACAGCCGGAGTCGATCAGCCAGGTGCACCCGGGCCAGGCCGCAATGGTGCGGATTTCATCCTGCCCCACCGCGGAATTCGGTGTGCTGCCGGCCCGGGTGGAGAGTGTGGCGGCGGACGTGCAACCGCGGCAGGAAGACAGGCCGAGCAGCTACGAAGTGGTGCTGAAGCCGGAACGCCGGGAACTGCGCGGCCGGACCACGGCCTGCACCCTGCGGCCGGGGATGGCGGTGGTGGCTGATGTGGTGACCCGGCGCACCACGGTGCTGATGTTTCTGCTCAATAAACTCAGGCTCGCGGGTTGAGCCAGCCCTGGCGCAACATGGGCAGAAAAGCGCAGTTCATCAAGACTACGCACTCTTACGGGGATTGCAGCGGCAAAACCCACCGACAGGGAGCAGGATCGGTCCACCATCCAGCGTTCAGACTTGATGACTGAAGCCCCTTCACAAGCCAGCAGCCAGGCCACCAACCGGGGAGGCCTGTTGTTCCGCAAGCCCAAGCGGATCACGATCACCGTGCCGGACCAGATCTATCGAACGCTGGAGGAGCGCAGTACCCGCGAAGGACGATCCATTTCCAATCTTGCTGCCTATCTGCTGGAACGGGCCGTGGCCAGCGAGAAACAGTCGGAACAGACCATGACCGAGGGGGCGTGTCCGGTGCCGACTCCAGTCGCGGCAGATCGAAGGCTGATCACCTGAATCAGCATCCCTGGCAATGGACTGTGCATACGGTGTGAGTGGCCACACCAACACAGAACAAAACCATGAATCTCACGCGCTGGGAACCTCTCAATGAGATTGAATCCCTGATGGACAGGCTGATGAACTGGCAGCTTTTGCGCCCCCAGTCGTCGCTGTCGATGATGGCCCAGAGTCCAAGACTCGACATCATCGAGGCTGACAACTGCTATGAGTTCAAAGTAGATGTTCCGGGCATGGAGAAACAGGATCTGACGGTGTCAGTTGAGGGCAACATGCTCACGATCGCCGGCGAACGCAAGCTCGAACGCGAAGACAGTAAACCCAAGTTCTTCCGGGTGGAGCGCTTTTACGGTCGCTTCAGCCGTTGCTTCTCCCTGCCCGAGGATGCCGACGCCAGCTCCGTGCATGCCCACTGTGAAAAGGGAGTGCTCACTGTGGATGTTGCCCGCAAGGATGGTGTGCAGCCAAGCCAGCCAACCACCATCCCCGTGGAGTGAGCCGATGAACACCCGCCATTGCCATACCTGCCATTACTGGGACACCACGCAGCGGCTCGAGCGCACCAACTTCGGCGACCTGGCGCCATGCACGCGATCGGCCCCCAGCCACTACAGCGTGGCCAGTGTGCTGCTGCGCTGGACCTCCCAGATGGCCCGTCAGCCAAATCGCGGCAATCTTGCCGCTGAAACGGCTGGTGAACTGCAGATCCCAATCGCGATCTGGCCATACACCGCTGCCAATCAGGCCTGCGGTGATTATCTCCCCTGCGATCTTGAAGAGAATGCACGCCGCAACAAGCTGCGCGCTGCACCGGTTGCCTGAGCTGAATCTCTGCTCGCATCTATAGCGCGGCCGCTGCAGTTTGCAGCAGAAGAGCTCTGAACACGCTGCAGCTCATTCAGGGGGCACTCGCATCTTGGAGCATGACATCGCCACACAACGTGTCACGATGTCCGATGCATTGGGGGACTATCTCAATTCCATCAGCCGGGTGCCCCTGCTCACCATTGAAGAAGAACTCCATCTGGGTCGACTCGTTCGGGAATGGCAAGATCACGAGGACGCCACGGCTGCAGTGGCCCGCAGAGGAAAACGCGCGCTGGATCGGATCGTGTCGGCCAATCTCCGCTTGGTGGTGAGCGTGGTGACACGCTACCGACGACGATTCGCCCACCTGGCCATCGAACCGATCGATCTGGTTCAGGCGGGCAATATCGGCCTGATCCGGGCCGTTGAGAAGTTCGATCCCAAGCGGGGTTATCGCTTCTCCACGTTTGCTTACTGGTGGATCCGCCAGGCGGTGAGCCGGCATATTCAGGAGGTGCACCCCACAGTGCGCGTGCCGGTGGCCCTGGTGAACCTGATGAGCCGCATTGAAGGACTCTGCGACAACAACGGCAAGCCTCTGGCAGTGGCCGAGCTGGCGAGGCGGCTGGAGGAGTCACCGCGCCGCATCGAACTGGCCCTTTCCATCCGGCAACTGAACAGCCTGGTGTCCCTCGATCAAAGCCTGGGTTCAGCGGAAGCAGGCGAACTCACGCTTCTGGATACCGTGACGGATGGCCACAGGCCGGAGGCGCAAGAGGACTACGCCTGGCTGCATGGACACCTCCACCAACTCTCCGCACTGGAGCTCCGCGTTCTGCAACAACGCTACCGGGAAGGAAGGGGGCAATCGCTGATGCAACTGGCGAGCCAGATCGGCAAGACCCGCTACCAGGTGCAGGTGATTGAGCAGCGCGCGCTCAAGAAGCTGCGCGCTGCTCTCACCCCCGTTGTTCATCCCTCACTGGGGCTCAGATGAAGGTTAACGGTCTGTTTTCTGCGCCTGCAGACGGGGGTTGAAGACCTGGTGACCATTGCCGGACACCGGCGGCGGAAGCACCTGAGGGGAGGCTGCCGATGACAATCTGAAGCCATCATGACGGAGGGCTTCCTCCAGAAGAAAGGCACAGAGATTGGATACAGAACGCCCCTCCTCTTCCGATCGATTAAGAAGCGCTTCATGCACGTGATAACTGAGTGTGATTGAAATGCGTCTGGGCTGGCGTTGCAACACATGCAGACGGTCGTTCATGGAAGATCTCCAGCGATACAGGCCGTTGAGAAATGCTGGCCGCAGCCTTCATAGCGACTTGCAGCGGTCATCGATGAATACGTGGTTTGTCTACATCAGATCTGCAGCCTATAGCAGCAAGTGATGCGTATCATCGCTGATCCGCTGATTCATCAAGGCCACTTTGCCCACACCAAGCGCGGGTCGCCAATGGAGATTATGCGGCAGTCTATTGCCATGCCGAAATTGCATAGCCATTACGGCGTTGACATAAACAGTCACGATCATGCCGATGGCGCATCAGATCTGCAGCAGACTGGCAGTGGCATCGCTGAATCGAGTTAGATCTGAGTCTATTGGAAGCATCGGGCAGGTCATGTCCAAATCCACCCCAACTGGATTGGAAAATGTAGCGACAACTACCTATCAAGACCCGCTCGCCATTGCCGAGGCCTACAGCATGCTTGCGCCTCTGCAGGGCTTCCAAAGCCTGGTGGCCGAGCGCCACTGTCTGCATCGGATGGGTGCGGTTCAGATCAACCGGATCTCCCTCACCAGCTCCATGGCCACCCCCCATCGCATCGCCATCGGCGACAGTGGCGACCTTCACTTGCTGGTGTGTTTCAACGGGCACAACCACACCCAATGCAGCCGTCAGGCCATCTCCTGTCACTCCGGCGGTGTGGCGCTGCTGCCGGTGGGTGGCTTCCTCGGCGAGGGCGCCCACCATCTGGCGGTGTTGCGCTTCAAGCCCACGGCCCTTGCCGCCGCTGGGGCCGCCATGGCCGGAGTGGAGGGCTGGTCGTCTGGTCAGAGCAAGGCCTTTACCCGGTTCACGCCATGCTCGCTGCCTGCGGATGCTCCCCAGGCCAGGGCTCTGCACAGCCTGGTGCGATCCCTTGATCACTGCCTGGGAATCAACGCAGGTCTCGCGATTCAGCTGGGCCTCGACGATGTGATTCTGCGCAGTGTGGCCGCTTGGCTGATGCCCACTGTGCTGGGCGACAAGCAGCAAGGGAACCGGGCCGCCACAGCCTGCACCCGCCGCAGCGGGGAACCATTCGACGCCCTGATCGACTACATCCGCGCCAACCTCCACCAGCCTCTGCGCCTGAGCGACCTCGAGGCCCGCAGCAACTACTCCAGGCGGGCGCTGCAATATGCCTTCCGTCAACGGCTGGGTACCACCCCGAAACAGTGGATCCGTGAACAGCGTCTGCGGCAGGCCATGGCCCAACTGGGCGAGCAGACAAGGAGGCTCAGGGTGCGCGAGGTAGCCCTGGCCTGTGGCTACCGCCATCTCGGCCACTTCAGCAGCGATTTCCGCAAGCTCTACGGCTGTTCACCGAGGGAGGTGCGGCCCCGCGGTTGATCCTCGATCGTCCGTGTCAGCGCAAGCCGGGCGCCCGGGCGATGGCGGCACGGAGCTGCCGCACCAGGCGATCCGCCAGCCTGCCGCTGGCGTTGTGCTGCGGCAGCAGCAGCCACAGCCGCTGCTGCAGGGGCGCCTGGCTGGCCAGCACCCGCAGCTTCCGCTGCGCCAACCAGCGGCCGGTCAACAACGGGGTGCACAGCGGCAGCGCCCAACCGCGGTCGCGGGCCCGCTTCAGTGAAGCGTCCGGCTCCTGGCAGGCCTGGGACTGCTGCTCAAGGATGAACCGCCGGTTCTCAAGGTGATGGTGCAGCAGTGGTGCCACTGCCCGGCGAGGCAGCAGCACCCGCTCCGCATCGCAGCTGGCGGCCACCAGCTGCAGGGGCAGATCGCCGAGCTCCAGGGTACGGAGGCCATCCCACAGCGGCAGCTGCGCGGCGGGCAGGGTTCGCCCATGACACCAGGAGCTCACGATCGCCCCATCCAGCAGGCCATGGCCGACCAGCTCGGCCCACTGCCGCGAGGAACGGAACCGGGCGGGCACGGTCTGAAGCGTGGGCTCCTGCAGCAGCAGGCTGTGGTGGAGGGGATCGGTGCCGACGCGCGGGCTCCCCGCCATCAGCCGATGCTCGCGATAGGCCAGGCGCAGCTGCTGCAGACAGGCGTTGTGGCCATGGCGGCAGACCGCCGGGCCCTGGCGGGGATCCAGGTGGAACTGCTCCTGCATCAGCCGCAGGCTGCGGCACACGGTGGACTGGTGCATGGCCAGTTCGACTCCGGCCCGGGCCTGGGAGCCCGTGAGCTCCAGCAGATCAAGGATGTGCAGGTGCTCGAACGGCGACGGCGGGCTGTAGCGGGGGGGGTGGCACAACGATCAACACCGACTGCGACGGATGACAGCGTCAACGAACCGCAGCCCAAAACTGTCGATCCAGCTGCGAAAGAGCAGAAAGCGAAGGGATCCAGATGCTGTCGGCCGGTGCCGCCCCGCCATCGGTTGGAACCGTTACCCATGGGGCGTCGAACCGCCCATAGGGTGAGGAGGCTGCTGTCGGCTGGCCGAGTTCACACCACCCCCACCGTTCTGTGGAGCGCTTCTTTCTGGAGCTCGATCCGCCCGAGGAGGCCATGCGCGGCTGGCCGCATGTGGTGGTGGTGGGCGGGGGCTTCGCCGGGCTCAAGCTCTGCAACCGGCTGGCCCGCCAGCCGGTGCGCGTGACCCTGATCGACAAGCGCAACTTCAACCTCTTCCAGCCACTGCTGTACCAGGTGGCATCAGGGCTGGTGTCGGAGGCGGATGTGGCCTCCCCCCTGCGCCAGATGGTGGGCAACGCCCCCAACGTGCAGATCCTGCTCGGTGAGGTCACCGACATCCTTCCCGACGAGCGCCAGCTGGTGCTCAACGGCCAGCACTTCAGCTACGACCAGCTGGTGCTGGCCACGGGCTCGGGCAGCACCTATTTCGGCCGGGAGGAATGGCGGCCGCTGGCGCCGCCGATGAAGATCCTCGAGCACGCCGACGAGATCCGCCGACGGCTGCTGATGGCCCTGGAGGAAGCGGAGCAGACCATGGATCCGGCCCAGCGCGCCTTCCTGCAGACCGTGGTGGTGGTGGGGGCGGGACCGGCCGGCTGCGAGCTGGCCGGCTCGCTGATCGAACTGATGCAGCGGGCGGTGCAGCGCGACTTCAAACAGCTGCGTCAGCAGGACTGCCGCGTGGTGCTGGTGGACCTGGTGGAGCGGGTGCTGCCCACCATGGCCGAGCCCCTGGCCGCCGCCGCCGCCGCCCACCTGCAAGGCGCCGGCGTGGAACTGCGGCTGGGCCTGCGGGTGGAGGGCATCGCTCCAGGACGGGTGAGCCTCAGCGGTGCCACGGGCGAGCAGCAGCTGGAGGCGGCCACCATCTGCTGGACCGCCGGGGTCCGCGCCTCGCGCCTGGGTCGCCTGCTGGCGGAGCGCACCGGCTGCAGCGTGGACCGGGGCGGCCGGCTGCTGGTGGAGCCCGACTTCTCGATTGCGGGCCATGCGGAGATCCGGGCGGTGGGCGACCTCTGCTGCTACTGCCACACCGCCGATGGCACCCCGCTGCCGGGCATGGCCGGTCCGGCGGTGCAGGCAGGCGGCTGGGTGGCCCGCGACATCCTGGCCCGCCTGCGCGGCAACACGATCGCGCCGTTCCGCTGGCTGGATCTGGGCAGCATGGCGGTGATCGGCCCCTGGACAGCCGTGGCCGACCTGCGCGGGCTGCACCTCACGGGGCTGGCCGGCTGGCTGGTGTGGGCGCTGGCCCACCTGGCTTTCATACCCGACACCGAAAACCGGATCGCCCTGTTCAGCAAATGGATGTGGCAGATCGCCACCCGCCAGCGCACCGCCCTGTTGATCACCGGCCGGCCCGATCAGCACCTGGGGGTGGATGTGGGGCTGTTCCGGGCTGAGCGACCTGAGCTCAGTTCTCGCTGACCCTGCCGATCGGATCGAGGGTGATCTGCCGGCGACCCAGCCTGATCTCGAACTGGTCGCCGGGTTGGAGACCCAGCTGGGCGGTGTAAGCGCTGCCCACCATCAGGTTGCCGTTGAACTGCACCTTGGTGAAGTAGCTGAGCTTGCGGCCGGCCTGGCCGCGCCCCCGGGCCCCGCCACCGAGATCCATGCCCTTGGCTTCCAGCAGCGCCTCATAGAAGGCGGTGAAGTTGAGACGCTCACTGCCGTCCTTCTTGCTGCTCACATAGCCGCAGGCCCTGACCAGCTCTGATTTGGAGGCGTCGCCGAGTTCCTTGACCTTGGCGAGCAGCTCGGGGCCGGTGAGCATCGCTTTCAACTCAAAATGGTTATGACATCAACTTAGCGTTTCTGTCTTGCCAGCAGTCTGGCGAGAGAAGCCGTCAGCAACGGCTGCACAGCAGGTGTGCGGCGGATTCGCGGCGGGCCACCGGCGATCCCGCAGCAGCCAGGTGCGTGAAGCACACTTCATGAACAGCCGTTGCCGCAGATGAAGAGCCATGTGCAACGCGGCCCAGAGCCTTGCCGTTATCGGCTGGCCGGCCGATCGTGACAACAACGGGATTCGGAGGCTCCACGGATGGAAGACACCCCCCCTGAGCACCAGCCAGGAGCGCGCTGACGATCCGGCCCCTGCTCCAACACTCTCGACGGATCTCTGACGTTCCAGGCGCGGCGCTTCTGTCCTATCCAACCTTCACAACAGCAGCGCAGTCCATCGCACCATCCACCGCACCGCTCACGACTTGGGCCCTCACGCCCAGCCCCAGGTGCCCCGGACCCAACGGAACGTCCCACTAGTCACCTGGCCCCAGGTGCCAGCGCCGGCAGCTCCGACCAACAACTGAAGATGTTCCAGATCTGGCCATCAAGATCTGACGATCCCATCGATCGCAAAGGCAGCCATCCCAGGGGCCGACCCCGCTGATGACCTGTTGAGCGACACAAAGCCCGGAGCCAGCTCTCCGGGCTTTGTTCTGTCTGAAGCCCCGAGCAGGCGGCTAAGGGCCCCCGGGGTTGAGGCCCCGCTTGATCAGATCGGCATTGTGACCGAGCAGATCGATATAGCTCGGCGCCAGGCCATCGGGGCCCGACAGCGAATCGGTGTAGAGCGTGCCAGCGAAACGCGCACCCGCCTGCCGGGCCACCTGCCGTTGCTGGCGGTCGTCAAAGGTGCTCTCGCAGAACACGGCGGGCACGCGGCGCCGGCGCACCTCGGTGGCAACAGCATCCAGCCGGGCGGGCTCCACCCGGGGGATGGCCTGGGACGGCCAGAGGTAGATCTGCACGAGCGCGTAGTCGCGTGCGAGATAGGCCAGGGAGCCCTCACAGCTCACCAGCAGCCGCTCGGCTGGCGAGATGGACTGGAGACGTTGCCGCAGCTGCTCATCAAGGCGAACGAGATCGGCTGCATAGCGGGCCGCGCAGGATCGATAGGTGCTGGCGTTGGTGGGGTCGAGGGCGATGAAGGCATCGCGGATGTTGTCCACGTAGGTGAGGGCCTGCCGGGGGGACATCCAGGCGTGGGGATCGGGCTGGCCGGCGCGCGGACCGGTGGGGATGACCAGGGGCCGGATCCCTGTCGTGACCACGGCGGTGGTCAAGGACGTCCGCTGCGCCAGCAGGGGGTTGAGCCAGGGCTGCAGGCCCAGTCCGTGCATCAGCACGAGATCAGCCTGGCCAATCCAGGTGCGCTCCCGTTCGCCCGGCGGATGGGCGTGAGTCTCCTCATCAGGGGCCAGCAGGGATTCCACCTGCAGGCGTCCACAGGCCACGGCTTCCGCCATGGAACGCAAGACCGTGAAGCCGGTGAGCACCAGGGGCCGACCATCGCGCTTGAGCGGCATCGGCGGCTGACGGGTGAGCTGGCGCCAAGCAGGGGAAGGCAGGGTGGCACAGCCCGCCAGCCATACCGCCAGCAGCGAGCTGGGCATCCACCTGTGAATCAGGCCTCGCACAGGTGCTGGTTGAACAGATCTTCGGTTTAGGCGCTGTTCTGCTGGATTGGGGGCTCGCGTTTACACACAACCGCTACCAACTGCTGGTGCGGTATACGCGATGTCCGGGCGGCAGAGGGGAAGGGTTGGCACGGAGCTGGGGCGGTATGCCCTCCGCCGTGGCCTGTTGATAGACGTGCAGGCCCGCGGCTGACTGTCCGGGGTGCAGGAAAGAGGCCCAAGCCAGGCTTTCCAGAGCAATCGGATCGGCCGGGTGATCGGTGGCTGCGGCCATGGCGAGGGGGTGCTTTTTTCAGGCTAGGCCGCCACCTGCCCCAGGGGCGCCGAGGCGCCAGGCCATCAAAAAGCTCCCGGTGGCTTGCACACGGGAGCGATGCCGACCTGAGCTGGTCGACCTGATCACTCTTCCTCAGCGGAACCGGCGGGAATGAGCTTGATCTGCTTACGGCCGAGCTTGATCTCGAACTCATCGCCGGGTTTGAGATCCAGCATGGCGGTGTAGGCCTTGCCCACCAGCAGGTTGCCATTGCCCTGCACCGTGGCCACATAGCTCAGCTTGCGACCGCCCTTGCCGCGACCGGCTCCATCGTTGCCCAGGCTGAGGCCCTTGGCCTCCAGCAGAGCTTCATAGAAGGCGGTGAAGTTAAGCCGCTCACTGCCATCCTTCTTGGTGCTCACGTAGCCGCACTCGCGCACCAGCTCAGACTTGGAAGCGTCTCCCAGCTCCTTGACCTTAGCCAGCAGTTCAGATCCGGTGAGCATTTTTTTGGCTCGATTACCCCGTGATCTTAGACGATGATGGGCCAATGAAAAGCCATAGCTTCCAAATCGATCCGCCACCGGGGTGTAGCTGAACCTGGCCAACAACCCGCAACCAGCTTCCACACCTGCACGGGGGGCCGATCAGCTGGGCAGCCGCAGGTGAGCGGGTGGAGGTGATTCAGAGGCAGCCGTATCCGTGCCAGACCCCTGCCCATGGCACGGCTGGTTGGGCTGTGTGCTCCCCCACACCTTTGGGCGGGGATGCTGGCCAGCGGCTGAGAGGTGCAGCAGGGTTGACACAAAGGCTGTGCCCTGGGGGGACAGCCCATGCCCAAGCTCACCATGACCGATACCAATCCAGCCGCTCCGCTCCAACCAGCGAGGCATGATCACCGGGGGACATTGTCCAGTAAGCAGAGCCGCCTGGCCCCCTTGCATCCAGCCTTGCACGAGGAGCTGCACTACCGCCAGCTGGAGCAGACCTATTACCAATCGGCGCAATACGCAGCCATGGTGGAGCGCTATCCCCTGCTGCGCAGCAGCATCGCCGCCTGCCGTTCCCTGGCGCTGGTGAACGATGCTCCAGAACCCGCTCTGAGGGGCACTGCGCATCTGCAGTGGGAGCGCAGCCATGGTGAGCACTGACCGGCAATCGCACAGCCCTGCCAAAACACCAGCCCAATCTCACTAGAACGGCAGCATCAGCAGCGCCTGAAATGGCCGAGGCCGAAGCGATTGCCCATCCCGTGCGTCTTGCCGGACTCTGGAGCGCCTGGTTGCTGGTGATGTTGTTCCATGTGGAGCTGGGCCTGATGCCCCTGTTCCACGGCCTCTCCGTGGAGATCAAGAGCCAGGTGGCGCCCGGCCGCTTGCCACGGTTGTTCCTGGCCATGCTCTTCTACTTCCTGCTGCCGGTGGCCGCCCTGCTGGTGGCGGTGCATGCCATCGCCGAACCAGGTGGCTGGAGCGCCAGCGCACCGTGGCGCGCAGCCATGTTCTGGTTCAGCCTGATCTACACGGCGAGCAATGTGATCCACCTGATCGCCGACATCCGCATCCCCGATTCCCGCTCCGATCAGGTGTTGCTGATGACCGCCCTCACCCTGGTGGGTCTGCTGATCAACCAGCAGGCTTTGGCGTGGTGGCAGAGCTGAGCGGCCTGGGCTGGATCCTGGCGGGCGGGCTGTTGATGAGCCTGGTGGCGATGGTGGGGGGCGTCACCCTGCTGCTGCCGCCCCGGGCCCTGCAACTGCTGCTGATGCCGCTGGTGTCGCTGTCGGCGGGATCGCTGCTGGGGGGGGCCCTGTTTCACATGCTGCCGGAGGGCATGGGCGCGATCGGTGCCCGCGCCGGCAGCACCTACGTGGCGGCTGGATTCAGTTCCTTCCTGGCTCTGGAGCTGTTTCTCCAATGGCACCATTCCCACCGCATGGAGACGGGCGCTGGACGCGCCAGCAGGCAGCCGCTGGCCATCCTGATCCTGCTCGGCGATGCCCTGCACAACTTCATCGGCGGGCTGGGGATCGCCAGCACGTTTGTGCTCAACCCTGCCGCCGGGGTGGCGGCCTGGTGTGCGGCCCTGGCCCACGAACTGCCCCAGGAGCTGGGCGACTTCGCGATCCTGCTGCACAGCGGCTGGTCAGCCGGTACCGCCCTGCGCTGGAACTTCATCTCCGCCCTCACCTTTCCCCTGGGGGCCGTGCTGGCCTGGCTGCTGGCCCAGTCGCTGTCGGTGGCGGGCCTGGCGCTGTTCGCCGGCGGCAACTTTCTCTACATCGCCGCCTCCGACCTGGTGCCGGAGATCAAAGCGAGCTCCAGCCTTCGCTCCGGCGCCTTGCGTTTCGGCTGGTTCAGCGCCGGGTTGCTGCTGATGCTGGCGCTGGCCCGTTGATCCCGGACTCCAGGGGAGAACAGGGTGAGCGCCACAGCACAGAGTGTTGTCAGCCCCGGATCCGGCACCGATCCTGACGAGCAGGAGAGGGAACCATGCTGTTTCACATCCGCCATGCCCTGCGCTACGCCTACGAGCGGGCGGTGTTTCTGGAGCCCACAATCCTGCGGCTCAGCCCGCGCAGCGATCCAGCCCAGCAGGTGATCCACCACGCGCTGCGCATCAGTCCGGACGCGGGCGGCAGCTCCCGGGTGCTGGAGGCCAGCGGCAGCGAAGCGGTGGTGCTCTGGTTCGACAGCCCGCAGGACACGCTCACCATCGAGGTGGACCTGGTGGTGCGCACCCTGCGCGCCAATCCCTTCGACTGGATCGTGACCGATCCGGCCGCTCGCTGCCTGCCGGCCGCCTACCCCGCCAGCGAAAGCCGTTCGCTGGCTCCCTGCCTCAGCGGCGTGGAGACAATTGCCGGGTCGGTGTGCCGGTGGGCGGCTGATCGGGCGGCGGAGGTGGAGGGCGACACCACCCGCTTCCTGAGCCATCTGGCCGACAGCATCCACCACGGCTTCCACCATATCGGCCGGCCGGACGGGGAGCCGCTGGCCCCCGCAGAGACCCTCGCCAGCCGCAGCGGCGCCTGCCGCGACACCGCCATGCTTTACGTGCAGGCCTGCCGCAGCCTGGGGCTGGCGGCCCGCTTCGTGAGCGGCTACTCGATGCACCACCCCGAGGAGGTGAGCGAGCACGAGCTGCACGCCTGGGCCGAGGTGTACCTGCCAGGCGGTGGCTGGCGGGGCTACGACCCCAGCCTGGGTCTGGCCGTGGCCGACGGCCACGTGACCCTCACCGCCGCCCCCGACCACCAGCTGGCGGCGCCGGTGAGCGGCAGCTACCGGGGCACGGGGGTGACCTCCTCGATGCACTACGCGGTGGAGGTGCGCACGGCAGAGAGCATGGAGGCCCTGCAGGCCCTCGAGCGCGATCAGCCCCTGCAGTTGCCGGCGGAGGAGCAGTGGCTCAGGGGCTGAGAGGGGGCTGCCGGGGCGACTCGTGGCGGCCGATCCGCCAGGGCAGGTTGCCCTCCATCTCCACCTGAATGGAGAAGCTGAGAATCGTGCGCACCAGCACCAGCATCCCCAGGGCCGAAATACTGGGAATCGTGAGGTTCACCGACACGGTGCGCATCAGATCGGCAGCGATCAGCACATCCAGGGCCATGAGCAGACCCTTGGCAAAGGTGCGGCGGGCCACCAGGTAGGCCACCTTCCCTCCGGCAATCCTGCCGATGGTGATCGCCCGGTAACTGGTGATCAACGAGCCGCCGATGATCACCGTGGCACCCAGCACGTCAAACAGCAGGGCCAGGTTGCCGATGCCCGTCATGACCGGACCGTGGTCTACAGCCATCGGCCTCCAACGGATGGGCGTCCATGCGGTGCCGCATCAATCCGTCGATCTCATTGATAGATGCACGGATCACCACACGGGTGTGGCCAGGGCTACGAATCGCGCCATCCAGATCTCGATCCAACCCTCCGCCCGAGACAGTCCGATCTCCCTAAGGTCTGGTCTGCGCTGTCAGCCGTCTCCCCGGCCATGACCACCATTGACTGGCTCTGGCTGCTGCATCCCGCCCTGGCCGTTGCCCTGGTGTATCCCCTGCTCGGCGCCACGCTCCAGCTGGCCCAGCACACGCGCCGCCGGCGCCTCAACCAGAGCAAGGCGCCCGTGACCGTGGGAGCCGAGCACACGGCGCTGGGCCGCTGGCTCACAGCAGCGGTGGTGGCGATCCAGCTGACCGCCTATGCGGTGGTGATCCTCACCAAGGAGCCCAGCCAGCTGAATCCGACCCGTTCCGGCCTGCTGCTGCTGGTGCTCGCCGGCAGCGTGCTCGCCCTGGTGGCCCTGTGGCGTGTGCGCGGGGCGGCCTACCGGGCCAGCTTCGCCCTGCTCTGCTGGATCGGCGTGATCGCTCTGGGCATGCAGCCGGAGGTGTGGCGCCTCAGCGACAACCCCCTCGATCCCGCCTTCTGGCAGTCGCACTTCTGGGGGGGGATGGGGCTCACCGGCCTGCTGCTGTTCGCCCTGGCCGCCCAGCCGGAGATTCAGCGCCAGCTGCGCTGGCGGCGGCTGCACCTCAGCGCCAACGCCCTGGCGGCGCTGATCTTCATCGCCCAGGGCATCACCGGCCCCCGCGATCTGCTGGAGATCCCCCTGAGCTGGCAGAAACCCACCATCTGGGGGTGCAACTTCGAGCGGCGGGTGTGCCCGCCGTTCGCGCCGCAGCCACCGGGCTGATGAGACTCCCCTGGGCCGTGCTGCTGCTGGCCCTGCTGGCGGCCCGCTATCTGCACTGGCGCGTCACCGCCACGCTCAATCTCGACACCCCCCTGGCAGCGGCACTGAGCGTGCTGCTGCTGGCAGCCGAAGGGTGGCTGCTGGCCCACAGCTTTCTGCAGCTGCTGTTCAGCCTGGCCCCGGAGAACGGTGGGGCCACGACCGGGCACAGCGAGGACGAACCCCAGGATCAGGAGTGCCTTCCCTCGGTGGAGGTGCTGGTGCCCAGCTATGGCGAACCGCTGGAGGTGGTGGAACGCTGCCTGCGGGGTTGCCGCGGGCTGCGCTATCCCCACGCGCGGGTGTGGCTGCTCGATGACAGCGGACGCCCCGAACTGGCTGCCCTGGCTGCGCGGCTGGGCTGCCGCTACAGCAGCCGCGAGCAGCGCAGCCATGCCAAGGCCGGCAATCTCAACCACGTGCTGCCCCGGCTGGAGGGCGAGCTGATCGCCGTGTTCGATGCCGATGTGGTGCCCGTGTGCAGCTTCCTGGAGCACGCGCTGAAGCCCTTCAACGATCCGCGCGTGGGCCTGGTGCAGACCCCCCAGAGCTACATGAACGCCGACCCGGTGATCCGCAACCTGGGGCTGGAGCGCTGGCTGCTGCCCGATGAGGAGAGCTTTTACCGCTGGATCGAGCCGGTGCGTCAGCGGCTGGGGGCGGTGGTGTGCGCCGGCACCTCCTTCGTGGTGCGGCGCCAGGCGCTGCTGGCGGTGGGGGGCTTCGAAACCGGCACCCCCTCCGAGGATCTGGCCACCGGCATCCGGCTCACGGCGGCCGGCTGGCGGCTGGTGTTCCTGCCCGCAAAACTCAGCGCCGGCCTGGCCCCGCTCACCCTGGCAGCGCTGGCGCGCCAGCGCTGCCGCTGGGCCAGCGGCACCCTGCACACCCTGCGCACCGGCGCCAACCCACTGCGGATTCCGGGGCTCAATCCCTTGCAGCGGCTGGCCTTTCTCGAGGGCATCCTGCACTGGCTGAACGTGCTCCCCCAACTGGTGCTGATGCTGATGCCCCTGAGCATCGGCGTGCTTGGGGTGGCGCCACTGCGGGTGAGCGGCACCGGTCTGCTCACGATGGCCCTGCCTCTGGTGCTGGCCCAGCTGCTGCTGGCCCGCTGGTTCAGTGCCCACAGCCGCACGGCGCTGATGCCGGAGCTCTACCGCTGGGTGGTGCTGGTGCCCCTCGCCGGGGCAGTGATCGCCAGCCTGCTCGGGCGGATCCAGCCCTTCCGGGTCACGCCCAAGCAGCTTCCCAGCGGCCGCGACATCGCTGCGGAGAGGAGACTGCTGATCCCCCTGCTGGGCCTGCTGGGCCTGCAAGGCGTGGCGGTGCTGAACCTGGTGCCGCTGCTGCAGGGCACGGCGCGGATCAGGCTGGCGCCTCTTTCGGCCAGCACGCTGGCGGTGGGGCTGGGCTGGGCCCTGCTCAATGGGCTGCTGCTGCTGGCCAGCCTGCGCTGCTGCCGCGAGCGGCCGCGGGGCAGCGCCACGCCCTGGCTGGCCTGGCGCCTGCCTGTGGAGATCAACGGCCATGCGGCCGAGCTCAGCGCCATCAGCGAGGAGGGCGTGGAGCTCAAGCTGGCGCACGCGGCAGCGAGCCGCTGCTGGGAGCCGGGAGCCACGCAGCTTCAGCTCAGCCTGGCCGGGCACAGCTGGCCCGTGCGGGTTGCCGCCCGCTCCGGCACCCGCCTGGGCTGCACGTGGGAGCCGTTGGCAGACAGCCAGCAGCAGCGACTGCAGCATCTGCTGTACCAGCGCGACAGCCAGTGGCCCTGCCGGCGTGCCCCGGCCGAGCCCCTCGCCCTGCTGGTCACCCTGCTGCGACTGCTGCGGCCGATGCCTGCGGAGGACTGGTTCCAGCGCAGCCTGATCCCCGTGGAGGGGGAGGTCCCGAACGGCTCAACCAAGCGGTGCGGGTCTGATCAGAGTGAGGCCATCCCCCACGCAGACAGCCCATGTTCCTGAAGATCCGCCACGACGACGACAGCAGCCTTGTGGAGGTGCTCGATCTGCAGCAGCTCTTCGACCCCTTCGCCACCAGCGTGCTCGGACGCCTGCATGCGGGCGAGGAGCTCCAGGATCCTGCCCCCCTCACCAAGGCGGAGCTGAACTTCCCCTCGGGCGAACCCCTGCCCCGTTGCTGGCTTGATCCGCACTACATCTCGTGAGCGCTGGCAAGCGGGCGCACCAGCAGTTTGTCCACCCGGTTGCCATCCATATCCACCACTTCGAAGCGATAGCCCTGCCACTCCAGTTGATCAGCTTCCCGCGGAATGCGCTCCAGGCTGTGCAGCACGAAACCGGCGAGGGTGTGATAGCTGCCCTGGGCATCCATCCCGAAGATGTCGCGGCCGATCAGCTCACTGAAGGCATCGAGATCCAGGCCGCCATCCACCAGCCAGGATCCGTCCTCGCGAGTGGTGATCTGGGGACTGAGCTGCT
Source organism: Prochlorococcaceae cyanobacterium (assembly GCA_044347105.1). GTDB lineage: Bacteria > Cyanobacteriota > Cyanobacteriia > PCC-6307 > Cyanobiaceae > NIES-981. Next base: position 9,886 of record JBIIXY010000008.1, on the reverse strand, counting down.
CGTCCACGGAGGGAAGATCGCCCACGATCCCCTCCATCAGGTTGTTGAGGGTCACCAGCCCTTCCACGCCACCGAATTCATCACTCACCAGGGCGATGTGCACGCCGGTGCGCTTGAACTGTTCGAGCACGGCGAGGGCCCGGGCGGTTTCGGCCACATAGAGCGGCGGCTGCACCAGCTGGCGCAGGTCCACCGGGTCACCGGCGATCCTGGCGGCCAGCAGGTTGCGCACGCTCACCACACCGAGGCATTGATCGAGGCTGCCGTTGCCCACAGGGAAACGGCTGTGGGAACTGGCCAGCGCCTCCTACAGGCTCTGTTCGAGGGAGTCGTCGAGATCCAGCCAGCGGATGGCCGTGCGCGGCGTCATCAGGCTCTTGATCGTGCGATCACCCAGGCGCAACACCCGTTGCACCATCTCGTGTTCCGCCGCCTCGAACAGGCCGGTGTCCGCACCCTGGCGGATCATCGCCCTGATCTCGTCCTCGGTGATGGTGGGCTCGCCGCTGCCGCTCACCCCCAGCAAGGCCAGGAAGGCATCGGTGGAGCTGCTGAGCAGGTGCACCACCGGTGCGCTGAAGCGGGAGACCGCCGCCATCAGCGGGGCCATGGCACAGGCCAGACGCTCCGGATTGGCCAGGGCCAGACGCTTGGGCACCAGCTCACCGAGCACCACCGAGAGGTAGGTGATCACGGCCACCACCAGGGCGAAGCTGAGGGCCTCGCTGTGGGCCGCGAGCAGCGGCAAGCGGCTGAGCGGCGGCTCGAGCCGATCGGCGATGGTGGCGCCACCGACGGCACCGGTGAGGATGCCAATCAGGGTGATGCCGATCTGCACGGTGGAGAGGAACTGGTTGGGGGATTCCGCCAGCCGCAGCGCCTCCCGGGCCGGGCGCCGCCCCTGCCGCGCCAGCTGCTCCAGCCGGTGGCGGCGGGCCGACACAATCGCCAGTTCCGTGCCGGAGAACAGGCCATTGGCCAGGATCAGCACCAGGATGATCAGAACGTCCTGCAGCACCGAAACAGACCTGACTCCAGGCCGGATTCTGAGACCCAGCCACCCTGATCGGCAGGGATGGGCAGCTCATCGGGCCTGCCTCTGTTCCCGGAACGCCACCATCTGCCAGCAGCAGCACGATGCCGAGGAGGATCTGGAGGGCACTCACAAGAGAAGGCGCCATGCACGAGGGCCGGAGAGCAGGGAAGATCTGAAGCCCCACCGGCCCAGCGTCCGGCAGCGGCCAGCCTGCCTAGGTTGCGGTCAGTGAGATCTGCGGGTCCAGGCCATGCAGCTGTCCCCGGCGCAGCCCGTGTGGTCGCTCTCCGGCGAGGCGCTACGGGCCGCACTGCAGACCACGGACCAGGGGCTGAGCTCCGCGGAGGCGCGCGAACGCCTGGCCCGGATCGGCGCCAACCAGCTGCCGCCGGCCCCCAGGCGCCCGCTGGTGCTGAAGCTGGGCGACCAGCTGCTGCATGGGATGGCTCTGCTGCTCTGGGTGGCCGGTGCCCTGGCCTTTGCCGCCGGCACACCGGCGCTCGGCTGGGCGATCTGGGCGGTGGTGCTGATCAACGGCTTGTTTTCCTTCTGGCAGGAGTACCAGGCGGAGCGCTGCCTGGAGGCCCTGGGTCGGGCCCTGCCCCAGCGGGTGCGGGTGTGGCGCGACGGCGAACTGCAGGACCGGGACGCAGCGGAGCTGGTGCCGGGCGATCGGATCGCCCTGGAGGAGGGGGATCAGGTGCCTGCCGATGGCCGGTTGGTGGCCGCCAGCGAACTGAGCCTGAATCTGGCGCTGCTCACCGGCGAATCGCTGCCGGTGGCCCGCCATGCCGGCCCCATCCCCAGCGGGCGCGGCGACCTGCCGATGCGCGAGCAGGCCAATCTGGTGCTGGCGGGCACCACCGTGGCCCAGGGCCGGGGCGAAGCGCTGGTGTATGCCACCGGGGCGGAGACGGAGTTCGGCCATGTGGCCCGGCTCAGCGCCGGGGCCGAGCGGGGGATGAGCAGCCTGGAGCGGGAGGTGCGGCGGATCGTGCGCACGATCACCACCATCGCCGTGGCGATGGCGGCGCTGAGCTTCACCCTCAGCTGGTTGGTGGTGGGCCTGGGACCGCTGCCCAGCCTGGTGTTCGCGATGGGGATTCTGGTGGCCAACGTGCCCGAGGGCCTGCTGCCCACCGTGACCCTGGCCCTGGCGATCGCCGTGCGGCGGATGGCCCGGGAACGGGCTCTGGTGCGCCGCCTCTCGGCGGTGGAGACGCTCGGGTCGGTGAGTGTGATCTGCAGCGACAAGACCGGCACGCTCACCTGCAACCGCATGACCCTGAGGGACACCTGGCTGCCGGGTGACGACCCAGCCCTGGACGGGGCGCTGCTGGAGGGGGCCTGCCTCTGCTCCAACGCCCATCTTGAGCGCGGCGCTGGAGGCGCGCACTGGAGCGGCGACCCCACCGAGGCGGCCCTGCTGGAGGCCGCTGCGGCGCGGATCATCGACGGCGAGAGCCTGCGGCGGCGCCACCCCCGCCGGCGCGAGCTGCCCTTCGACTCCCGCCGCCGCCGGATGACCGTGGTGGTGGAAGCCGGAGGCGGGGAACTGCTGGCGATCACCAAAGGAGCGCCGGTGGAGGTGATCGCCCACTGCAGCGCCCAGCTCAGCGGTGCTGGGCCCGTGCCCCTCGACGCGCAGGGGCGCCAGCGGGCGCTGGCGGCCAACGATGCCCTGGCCCGCCAGGGCTGCCGCGTGCTGGCGGTGGCCCGGCGCCGCGGTGATCAGAGCCTGCTCAGCGCCCGGGCCGAGGAGCTGGAGCGCAATCTGGTGCTGGTGGGGCTGGTGGCGCTCTACGACCCTCCGCGGCCGGAGGTACCCGAGGCGATCCGCCGCTGCCACCAGGCCGGGATCCGGGTCACGATGGTGACCGGCGACTACGGGCTCACCGCCCAGGCGATCGCCGAGCAGATCGGGCTGCTGGAGGCGCCCCGGCAGCCGGCAGGGCTGGATCCGGCACGGGTGATTGAGGGCCACCACCTCGACCGGCTCAGCGACGCCCAGCTGCGTCAGCTGCTCCGGTATCGGCGCCGTTTGGTGTTCGCCCGCATGGCACCGGAGCAGAAGTTGCGCCTGGTGCAGGCCTACCGCGGCCTGGGCGAGGTGGTGGCCGTGACCGGCGATGGCGTCAACGACGCGCCGGCCCTGCGCGCTGCCGATGTGGGCGTGGCCATGGGGCAGATGGGCAGCGATGTCGCCAGGGAAGCCGCCGACATCGTGCTGCTCGACGACAATTTCGCCACGATCGCGGGGGCGGTGCGCCACGGCCGGGGCGTGGTGGCCAACATCGGCAAGTTCCTGCCCTACGTGCTGGCCAGCAACGTGGCGGAGATGCTGCCCTTCCTGGCCATGCTCACCCTGGCCATCCCCGCCGCCCTCACGGTGCTGCAGATCCTGGCGGTGGATCTGGGCACCGATCTGCTGCCGGCCCTGGCCCTGGGGGCGGAGCCGCCGGAGGCCGGCAGCATGCGCAGGCCGCCGCGGGCCCGGGATCAGCCGCTGCTCACCGTGCCCCTGCTGCTACGGGGCTATCTGCTGATCGGCGCGGTGGAGGCGGGGCTGGCCATGGCCGCCTATCTGCTGGCCTGGCGCAGCCAGGGGGTGGGTCTGGCGGAGCTGCGTGCCCTGGCGCCGGCCCTGCTGCACGGCACGGCCGAGCCTGCGATGCTGGCCCTGCAGCACCAGGCCTCCGCCGCCACCTTCACCACCATCGTGCTGGGCCAGCTGGGAGCCCTGATGGCCTGCCGCAGTGAACAGCAGCCGGCCCTGGGAGGCCTGGGCCTGGGCTGGCTGCGGCGAAACCCGTTGCTGGGGCTCGGCCTCAGCAGCGAGCTGGCGATCCTGGCGCTGCTGGTGCAGGTGGCCCCACTGGCGGCGGTGATGGAGCTGGCGCCCTTCCCAGCCAGCTGGCTGGGCTGGATGCTGCCGGTGCCGCTGCTGGTGGTGCAGGCGGACGACGGCCGCAAACGCCTGCTGGCCGCCCGCGCTCAGCGGTGCTCGATCAGCTCGGCGGCGGGGTAGCGCACCTTGGCCAGAGCGGCGTACTTGTCGTCGTCGGCGCGGTAGCCGCAGGCGCACACCACCCGGGTGCGGTAGGGGCTGCCCTCCAGGCCGAGGATGCGGTCGTACTCAGCGGGTGAGAAGCCCTCGATCGGGCAGGTGTCGATGCCCAGCAGGGCGGCTGACGTCATCAGGTTGCCCAGGGCGATGTAGAGCTGGTTGCTGGACCAACGCTCAATCTCGGCGGCGCGCGGGCCGTCGATCAGATCCACCTGGATCAGCTGGCGGTAGGTGTCGAGGCTGGAGAGCTCCAGGCCGCGGGCGGCGGCCGTGGCGGCCACGAAGCGGTCGGCATCGGCGGCGGTGATCGTGCGCTTGGCCAGCAGCACCACCAGGTGGGAGCTGTCGGTGATCTGGCTCTGGTTCCAGGAGTGGGGGCGCAGCTCCTGGCGCAGAGCGGGATCGTCGATCACCAGGAACTTCCAGGGCTGCAGGCCATAGGAGGAGGGGCTGAGCACCAGACAGTCTTCAAGGGCCTGCCACTGGTCGGCCGGGATCGCGCGGGCGGGATCAAAGCTCTTGGTGGCATAGCGCCAGCGCTGGGCGGCAAGCAGCTCCTGAACCGCAATCGGCATGGTGGGCGGGCAATCTCAACGTCCAGTCAATCGGATGGAAGACCCGGGCGGCCGCAGGAGTCAGTCGCCCGACCGTCCATCGCCGTGCTGTAGGGTGATGTTCGATTCAACGACCACTCTTCAGCAGGTTTTCTTCCAGGCGACGAGTTTCGAAGGGTTTTTCAATCCGGCATATCTCCAGCTCGGCCAGCGACTTTCTTCAGGGCATTCAACGAATCGCGTTCATAAGTTCGTTCATTTCATGACCATTTACGTGGGCAACCTCTCCTTCGATGCCGAAGTGGAGGACCTTCAGCAGCTGTTCGCCGAGTACGGCTCGGTGCGCAAGTGCACCCTTCCCCTCGACCGGGAAACCGGCCGCAAGCGCGGCTTCGCCTTCGTGGAGATGGCCGAGGCCAACGACGAAACCAAGGCGATCAACGATCTCCAGGACGTGGAGTGGATGGGCCGGATGATCCGGGTGAACAAGGCTGAGCCCCGTCCCGCCGGTGGTGGTGGCGGCGGCGGTCGCTGGTGATTCGCCGAGTCCCAATCGGCAGCAGCCGCCCCCCGGGGCGGCTTTTTTGTGCGCCACCAGCCCGACCGGCTGTTGCATTCCGTTACAGTGCATGAAACAGGTCGCCATCCAGCGGCTGATCCCCGCCCCGGCCCCGGCCTGGGGCTCCCCGGAGCTGATCCCGATGCAAACCGACTACACCGCCGCCATTGCCGGGGTCACAGCCCTGGTGATCCTGCTCACCGCCATGACCGTGTTCGTGCTCAGCCGCCCCAGCGACCTGGCTCCGCGCAGTCCGCGCTGATCCGGCTGGAGCCTCATGCTTCTGGATCGAAGCGCAGAGCTGCGTACTGGAGGGTCAGGGCACGGAAATAGGCCTCCCGCCCCTGGCAGCGCACCGTGCGGTGCTGGCAGCCAGCCCCATGGGCCTGGGTGGTGAGATCGGCGATCTGCCCAGGCGGCACGGGGTGCTCCATGCCCAGCACCACGCCCACACCGTCGGCATTGAACTGCACCAGGATCACCGGAAAGGGTGGCTGGGGTTCGCCATCGAGGTGCAGCCAGCCATCGAGGGGCCAGTGCTGCGGACCCACATCCATCGCCCCCAGGGCAGCGGCAAAACGCTGCCAGAGCAGGCTGAGCTCACGGTCCTCCTGAGGGATTCCGACCTCTGTGGGACAGGGGAGCAGGAGATGGTCCGGTGCAGCAGGCTTGCTGGCATCAGACTTGCCAAAACGATCATGCAGGTTGTTGCTCACAGTTTCCTCCCTTCCTGACATCATTCGCCCGAACAGGCAGGCGCTGGCAGTAACCAAACCCCGCTACGATTCGAGGGTCAACAGCAGCGCGACCGCCTTCGCACTGCCTTGAGATGATCTTGAACCAACCAGCCGAGGCTCTGCAGCAATCCTAAGGAAGCCGCCGCTGGGCTGGGGGCCACGCATTCATTCGTAATCCGTGCAGTGCCGCCTGAAGGTGATACCCAGGAGCTGCAGATCACAGGCAGGAGTGAAGCTTTGCCGCCGAGATCACGCTGTACAGATCACGGTGTGTGTGCGGCGCTGAGCATCCCTATGCGCGCTGCCTACGGTCCAGAAAGCTTTTCAAAACGAACCCGCGCCGCCATGACGGAACTCGGCAAGTGCCCCTTCAACCACGGCGCCGCGCCGATGGCGGTGGCGGGACGAGGCCCTTCGCCGCGCGACTGGTGGCCCGAGCAGGTGAATCTGGCGATCCTGCACCAGCACAGCCCGGCCTCCAATCCCCTGGGCGAGGCGTTCAACTACCCCGAGGCCTTCCGCCAGCTCGACTACCCGGCCCTCAAGCGCGACCTGATCGCGCTGATGACCGACTCCCAGGAGTGGTGGCCGGCCGACTGGGGCCACTACGGCGGCCTGTTCATCCGCATGGCCTGGCACAGCGCCGGCACCTACCGCACCGGCGATGGCCGCGGCGGCGCCGGCACCGGCAATCAGCGCTTCGCGCCGATCAACAGTTGGCCCGACAACGGCAACCTCGACAAGGCCCGCCGCCTGCTCTGGCCGATCAAACAGAAGTACGGCAACCGCATCTCCTGGGCCGACCTGATGATCCTGGCCGGCAACGCGGCCCTCGAATCGATGGGGCTGCTCACCTTCGGCTTCGGTGGCGGCCGCGCCGACATCTGGCAACCCGAGGAAGACATCTACTGGGGCAACGAAACAACCTGGCTGGGCGATGAGCGCTACAGCGGCGATCGCCAGCTGGAAAACCCGCTGGCCGCCGTGCAGATGGGTCTGATCTATGTGAACCCCGAAGGCCCGAACGGCGAACCGGATCCGGTGGCCTCCGGCCGCGACGTGCGCGAGACCTTCGCGCGCATGGCCATGAACGACGAGGAGACCGTGGCCCTCACCGCCGGCGGCCACACCTTCGGCAAGGCCCATGGCGCCGGCAGCGCCGAACTGGTGGGGCCGGCCCCGGAAGGCGCGCCGCTGGAGGAGATGGGGCTGGGCTGGCGCAACCGCCACGGCAGCGGCAAGGGGGCCGACGCCACCACCAGCGGCATCGAGGGGGCCTGGAAACCCAACCCCACCCGCTGGGACATGGGCTACTTCGACATGCTGTTCGGCTACGCGTGGGAGCTGATCAAGAGCCCCGCCGGCGCCTGGCAGTGGCAGGCCAAGGACTGCCGCGAGGAGCACCTGATCCTCGATGCCCACATCCCCGGGCTCAAGCACCCGCCGATGATGACCACGGCGGATCTGTCGCTGCGTTTCGATCCGATCTACGAGCCGATCTCGCGCCATTTCCACCAGAACCCGGAGGCCTTTGCCGACGCCTTCGCCCGCGCCTGGTTCAAGCTCACCCACCGCGACATGGGGCCCAAGACCCTGTACCTGGGCCCTGAGGTGCCGGCCGAGGAGCTGATCTGGCAGGACCCGATCCCGGCGGTGGATCACCCCCTGGTGGATGGGGCCGCCATTGCCGATCTCAAGGGGCGCGTGCGGGCAGCCGGCCTCAGCGTGGCCGAGCTGGTGAGCACTGCCTGGGCCTCGGCTTCCACCTTCCGCGGCTCCGACAAGCGCGGCGGCGCCAACGGCGCCCGGGTGCGACTGGCGCCCCAGAACACCTGGGCCGTGAACCAGCCCGAGCAGCTGCAGCGGGTGCTGGGGGTGCTCGAGGGGATCCAGCAGGCCTTCAACGCTTCGCGCGGTGATGGCGTGCGGGTGTCGCTGGCGGATCTGATCGTGCTGGCCGGTGGCGTGGGCGTGGAGCAGGGGGCGGCCGCCGCCGGCCAGGCCGTGGAGGTGCCCTTCACCCCCGGCCGCATGGATGCCAGCCAGGAGCAGACCGATGTGACGTCGTTTGCGGTGATGGAGCCCCAGGCCGATGGCTTCCGCAACTGGCAGAAGGGCCCGATGAGCGTGACCGCCGAGCACCTGCTGGTGGATCGGGCCCAGCTGCTGGGGCTGAGCGCCCCGGAGATGACCGTGCTGGTGGGCGGCCTGCGCGTGCTCGGTGCCAACACCGCCGGCAACCGCAAGGGTGTGCTCACCGACCGCCCTGGGGTTCTCAGCAACGACTTCTTCGTGAACCTGCTCGACATGGCCACCACCTGGTCGCCGCTGGATGACCATGGCGAGCTGTTTGAAGGGCGCGACCGCAGCAGCGGCGCCCTGCGCTGGACCGGCACCCGGGTGGACCTGGTATTCGGCTCCAACTCCCAGCTGCGGGCGATCGCCGAGGTATACGCCCAGAGCGATGGCGCCCCACGCTTCGTGGGCGACTTCGTGAGCGCCTGGGTGAAGGTGATGGAGGCCGACCGCTTCGATCTCAGAAACTGAGATTCAGAAGCTGAGCTGGTTCTGGCCGGCGAAGCGGCCGGCGTAGCGCTCCTCACCCTCCAGCTTCTGGAACACGAACTGGCAGATCGGCAATCCCGGCGCCACCGCCAGCGGCGCCGGGCCGAAATTGCTCATCTCCAGCACCTGCTGGCTGTCGATGCCGGGGCCCATGAACGGGGCGCTGATGTGCACCATCAGGCCGAGACGGGCAAAGCGGCTGCGCCCCTCCAGCCAGCCGCAGATGCCCGGGCCGAGGGTGAGCCGCTCACGGGTGATGCCGAGCACGGTTTCACCGGGCATGATCAGGATGCTGCTGCCCTCCTCCACCTCGATCTTGTCGGTGAAGGCGCGGTAATCGGTGTCATCGCCCACCTCAATCACCTGGTGCACCTTGCGGAACACCCGGAAGGTGCTGGCCAGGGTGAGATCCACCGAAGCCGGACCCACCCGCTCCGGGTTGTACGGCGTGATCGTGATGGCCCCCTCGGCGATCGCGGCGAGGATGGCCTGTTTGCCGAGTACGGACATGGGCTGAGGGTAGCTGAATGCACCGCGTGCGAATCCTCCAGCAAACCCCAGAGAGTCGTTATGCCTGCGGGAAGGTGAGCCCCATCAGGCTTTGAGTAGCTTGCGGAGGATTGGCCGAGGTTTGAACGCGCCATGCCAACCGTGACCACGCCCACCGGACGACCATCCCATGTGGTGGTGATCGGAGCCGGATGGGCTGGCTGGGGGGCCGCCAAGGCACTCTGTGAAGCCGGAGTTCGTGTGACCCTGGTTGATGGGATGCCCGATCCAACGGGCCATACCCCACTCACAACCAAAAGCGGCAAACCGTTCGAGGCAGGCACGCGCGGTTTCTGGAAAGATTATCCCAACATCAATGCCCTCACCGATGAACTCGGGGTTGGCGACATCTTCACCGACTTCACCACCAGCGCCTTCTGGTCGCCCGCTGGGCTGGAAGCAACAGCGCCTGTCTTTGCCAACGCACCCCAATGGCCAAGTCCGCTGGGCCAGATGGTGGCAACCATCACCAACTTCACCAGACTGCCCATCCAGGACCGGCTCAGCATCGCAGGGCTTCTCTATGCGATGCTTGATCTCTATCGCAGCGATAAGACATTCCAGCAGTACGACGATCTCGATGCCCAATCACTGTTTGTCAAGCTTGGCATCAGCGAGCGACTCATCAATGAGTTCCTGCGCCCCACCCTGCTGGTTGGCTTGTTCAAGCCGCCCGCAGAGCTTTCGGCCGCGGTCACCATGGAGCTCCTCTATTACTACGCCCTGGCCCATCAAGACTCATTTGATGTGCGTTGGCTCAAGTCGAAAAGCATCGCCGAGCATCTGTTTGCGCCGCTGAGCCAAAAGCTGATCTCCCGC
>JBIIXY010000201.1:0-13288 GCA_044347105.1 Prochlorococcaceae cyanobacterium | reverse complement strand
AATCGACCAAGGCAATAGATACCTCCTTTTTGAAGCTTTTGGCGGAGCGTGTTAACTACTGACGACGTTCTAGGCGAATGAACTACATATGAATTTTCACAATAATTATATGATAACGGTTTCATCGTAAATGGTAACTTCTTGGCTTCTAGTGCCATATCATCGAATGATAAGTAGCCCGAATGCTCAATCGTACAGGTTGTTCGACCTTTATTGATTTGCGGAGATGTGTTTGCATGAGAGAAATTGCCAGTCATGATAATTCGATGTATTTTGATTTCCGGGTCGGGGATGTATATCCAAGAATATGGATTAACATCACATTCGCAGAGCATTGTAGAAGTGGAGTTCGACGGAAGATCTTTCATGCTAGCCATATCAGCTGCATCAAGACCCAGCGTTTGCAAATCGCGATCCGAAAGCATAGCAATTAAACGACGGATATCTCCTGTGTAGACTAGGATTTCATGAGCCAGATTCTTGTCGCGATTAAGAATGACTCGGCCATCATCAATTGTTATTGAGTGAATACACTGATTGACAAGATCTAGGTCTGCTGACAGCCTTTCTATAATGAATTGAGAGCCACCAGAAAGTGGATAGAAAAAAGTTGAATGAACCATTGAATCAGACTGCTTGACCTCCTCCAGATTAAGTAATATTTGACCGGGAGATGTCATAGGTAGTTTCCCTTCAAGCCAGTCCAAGGGGACTTGGGTGAGATCAGTCTTCCAGATTTTATGATTATAGGGAAAAAAGTATAGATCGCAAAGTGTCTTGCCGAAACTAGATAAGAGAAATTCGTAGAAATTAGCATGAAAACCAGAATTTGTTCCGCCAATCCTGATGAGTTCGTGTAATTCTGTTGTTATGGTAGTGACCAGTGCACTATCAATCTGATCTAGATTGAATTCAATGGGATAGCCAATAAATTCACCGTCTAAGTAGATTACTGCGTTACGAACAGCCGGAATAAATTCATTATCCTTGTCAAAATGGCTCCAGAACCATTTCAGTACCTTTTCATTCTTTGAATTAAAAACATGTCCACCAACCTTATGAAAAAGACTGCCCTGTACCAAATCACATTGGATAAGACCACCTGGTCGTGGATTTTGCTCATAGACAGTGGCCTGGCATCCTTTATCCGATACAAGTCTAGCAAAGGAGACCCCTGATATGCCTGCACCAATTATGCCTATAGAAGTTTTACCGTTGACAGTTAAATTCATAGCAAGGGATGCTGCTTAAGATGAGATGAAATTACTCTAACACAACGACAGCATGGCTTGAATGCTCAGCTGATGCTAATCAATCCTTCTGTAGCTTCTAGTGCTCAGGGGCTAGCCTATTTCAAAAATTTGCTAAGATCTTGAGAGACAAAAGCTATCAATGCAATCAAGGACAATTTTTGCGTAGACCTTGGGATCAATTTTGTAGTTTGAGTAAAATTTGTCATAATCGTCACTAATCGCACTAGTTGGTATCGGGAAAATCTGTGAGATGCTTCCTCCTACCTCTGACCACCACTTTAGCTGACTCATGTGCCTTCTATCTCCGTGAACAACTGTAGGCTTATTAAATATCCATGTTGGGCTGATTGAACCACTGCCAATTGGAGAAATGCAGATACTTGAATGCGAAACTAGCTCAAACAGCTGCGGTATTTCGTAACCAACATGATGATTACATGCAAAATCTTTCTGATTGCATAAGCTAGAGACTTTAGGAGCTAGTTCATCTTCTTCCGAGAAATACTCAAGCTCAAGCGATACCAAGTAATGTTTAAGGGTCTCTAGTCCTGCAATATTTTCTAGCAAAGCATCAATGCATTCTACAAGGTTAGAATGACACTTGTTATGGGACCTTACGTTTATGTAGATTTTAAAGAGTTGACTGGTTGGAGTCGGATAGTCATCTTTAATTGCTTGAACCAAATAAGGAGATAGTCGGGGATATCGAAATGAAACAAGTGATACACGATCTTTGGAGCCTCCCTTCTCCATGGGTAAAGCTTTCATGTCTGGCATGCTCGAATCCAGCAGCAATGACTCTCCCAGTGGAAACCTGTCAATAGCTTTCATAATATATTTCTGCAGGTGACTCCGTATGCCTATCTTGCTAAACAAGTTGGATTGAGTGGGGGGAAGGCTCGATGAGAAGGTCGTGGGAACATAGCCAACTTTTTTTGCAAGTAGATTAAACTCGATATAGCCTGAAAGTTCGTTCCACAGAAGGTGTCCTAGATTCTTTCCGCCAAGATCAATGTGTAAATGAATTTCTCTTGGTGCGCATCCATCGTTATCTGGATGGTTGAGATAATCATGGATAAATCTTAGTTCATCTTCGTAAATTGAGCCCCATTGCTGTCCAGTCTTTATGTTGATAACAAGACCGTTGGAGAATAGGACCTGAGAAGTTACATCTAGCCACGCTGGACCTCTCCTCTCAACAAATGTCGGCCCTAGAGATGACTTATACTTGATGAGCCTAGAGTTAAACCCGTCTTCAGTTCGCCATGATCTAGACGAATATGATCTCGTATGCTGCCCTGTCAATGGATCTATGGTTACATACTCTCCAGTTACGAACGTGTACAGTTCTCTAAGGGCGCAATATCTTGCCACTTCATAAAAAGAGGGCCGGAAGGATTTGCCTAGCTGGTCGTTATATGCTTTAAAATACAATTGAAGAAGCTCTTTTTCGATACCGTTTACATCTCTGTCTATGAGCTCTAGCAGTGAATCGGAGGCTGAGTTCGATATGTTAATATAATCTCGAAACGCAATATTCGTCAAGGCTCTTGACGACCTGGTAGTTGACGAATCAGTTGCTTTCGTAACGTGCAAAAGGTTAATGAAATTCTTGGATGTATTCTGCACCCATCTTGGTGCCTTGGATATGCTTTGATGAATGCATTCCCGGCATTCTTGAGCGCTATTGTCCGTGAGAGTCAAGAGTAAGGCGAGTTCGATCCTGCTGCATTGGATTTGCCTTGTCTGTTTAACTGTATCATCTGCTTGAGTCGTGACTTCCCAGGTGATGATTCGATCGTCGTTCTTGCTGATAAAGAATAACAATCCACTAGTGCTATTGCTTGAGCTTTCAGCAAATAAAATTGGAAAGTGACTATCTTCGTTAAGTAATCTGTGGCCTAAAAAGCCAGAGCTGCTGCAGAATGGATCCCTGACTTTAGCTGCTGGACTGCCAATCGTAAATACATTGTTGATGTTGTCATGTTTAATCGCTTTGAATGAAAAAAGCATCGCCGGTCACGCCTGATTGGTTGAGTAAGAATCTGCTTGCATAGCGGTGTGAACCAAAGGTGGTCGGTAATCGATCAATTTGTTAGCCATGAATAATGTTGTAAAGTCCGGTATCCTTGTTGGAAAAGGTGTTGGCGTGCCTTGGGTCCGCAGTGGATTGCTGGGGAGCTAGGGCGTCGAGCCAATTCACATTCAGTGCTTAAGCACTTCGTCGTGGCTGTCAACTGTTAGTCACTTTGGTGTTTAATCAAGCGATTGACCTGGAGTTGTCCGGAGCTTCCGACCCGGCACTCAAATAGTGATCCAAGTATCTTTTGGCCAATTGGTCCACAAAGCTGGCACGGTGCGCAAAGGTGTGGCCATCCATAGCGATTCGATGGGCTTCGGCAGCCTTGGCCTGCCGCTTATCCTCATTCTGGAGGAAGGAGCGAACGTGTTTCGCCAGCTCTTTCTGGTTACGGGCCACCACCACAGCATCGCCGAACACCTCCTCCAGACCGTTCACGGGATCTGTGATCACCAGGGTGCCTGCAGCGCAGGCATCGAAGATGCGGTTGGAGATGAAACCGTTGGAACGCATGTCCGGCCAGTGGTCATTCAGCACAATCTTGGATGAACGATAGAACTCAGCCAGTTCTTCGTTGCTTACATAATCTCCCTTGAGCAGCGCCAGGGCCTTGGGATCGTTGTCCCAGCCAGTGCCGTAGAGATGCAGTGGCAAGTTCTGCTCGTAGCACCACTCCACCATGTCCCGTTTCTGGTTGCGCGAGCTGCCTACAAACACAAGATCCCGTGCCCAGCCCTGATTTCCGCCTTCCGCTGAGGAGACGGTATTGCCTGCCTGATACAGGGTGGATACTGGCGTTCCCGTGACCTTGCGTACCTTATGGGTGAACACTGATGACGCTACGAGGATGTGGTCGTAATCGTCGAACTCATCGCCTTTCACCCTGTCTGGATGGCTGATGATCCACTGCAGATTCACGGTGTTCGGCATTCTTTCCGGTTGAAACCGGTGGCGGCCGCGCAACACCAGTGCCACATCGCAGGCGTCGGCATACCAGCGGTCCTGGCAGTCCACCTGGTAGGTCCAGCCCAGAGCCTCCAGGCATTTGCCTAGGGAATGGGCGTAGTGATAGTCGCCCCACTGCACGCCTTCCTCAAGGTTCGGCGCGGAGATTTTGATGCTCAGACTGCGCTTGGAGCCGGCTCTCCAGGTGGGCCACTTCTGCCTGTTTTCCGGTTTGAAGCGCTGCACGATCTTCTTGTTCTTGTTCATCACCTTGGTGCGGGTATCCACCTTCTGCATCGTGTGGGTCACTTGGCCCCATTCCTCGTTGCGGAAGTAGCACACAAGGGGCTGGTTCAAGCCCTTCACCTTTGTGCGGCAGCCATAGCGCACCACCAGGTCCCAGTCCTGCTGTCTGGGCAGGCTCGGGTCGAAATAGCCCAGCATCTTCGGCACCTTGGCCCGAATGCAGAGCGTGTTGAGATCGATGTAGTTTCTGTAGGCAAGGCTCGCGAAGTCAAAGTCGCGGTAATGGATGCGGGTATCGGTGACCGCATCGCCATTGAGGGTGATATCCAGCAGTGCCGTGTAAAGCATGTCCACCTCTGGATCATCCGCCATGGCTGCCACCACGGTGCTCAGATAATCCGGCGACCAGATGTTGTCGGAATCCAGAAAGGCGATCAGCTCCCCTGATGCGTTGCGCAGACCGTGGTTCCGCGCCACGGCTCCATTGGCCTTGGGCAGCTTGGTGAACCGGATCCGGCTATCGCCGAACGCCGCCACCACCGCTTCGGTGTTGTCTGTGCTGCCGTCGTCGCCGATCAGCAGCTCCCAGTTCTGGTGAGTCTGGGAGCGCACACTGCGGATGGCATGGCCGATCGTATGTTCCCGGTTCCAGGTGGGCATCACCACGCTCACCAGGGTGGCGGCGTTGGCCTTGGGCCGGTTGTCGGCCTCTGCCGGCAATGCCCGGCTGAGGCGTGGGTCCCGGCTGGCCTGCATGGCCCGCAACACCCAGCTGCGATACTCTCCGCCCGCCTCGGCGGCTGGATCCTTCCCCACCTTCTCCAGCAACCTCTGGCAGCAGAGGTCGATGTTCCAGCCGATCGCCGGCAGCAGCTTCGGGGACCGCTGGGCTACCTGGTCGTACACCCCCAGCGCGCCCCGGTAGTCCCCTTGATGCAGGTGCTCGGTGGCGGCCGGCAGGAGTGGAGTGCGTTGCTGTTGCGTCACAAGGATGGTGCGGAGAACTGCTCAGGCTGGTGGGCTTTCTCAGGGGCTGCTCAGGCCCGCGGGCTCGAGCAGGCCCAGGCGGCTGCCCGTGTGGCACCAGCCCCGCTGATCGAGGTACCAGCGCACCGTGGCCGCCAGTCCTTCTTCAAAGCTGTGCCGCGGCTGCCAGCCCAGCTCCGTGCTGATGCGGGTGGGGTCGATGGCGTAGCGGCGGTCGTGGCCCGGCCGGTCACTCACCGGTGTGATCAGCCCGCTGTGGGGCGCTCCAGCGGGCAGCAGCGCGTCGAGCTGGCTGCAGATCGCCTCCACCACCTGCTTGTTGGTGCGCTCCCCATGACCCCCAACGCAGTAGCTGTGCCCCAGCTCCCCCTGGGTAGCCGCCAGCAGCAGGGCATCCACGTGGTCTTCCACATAGAGCCAGTCGCGCACGTTCTGGCCGTCGCCATAGAGGGGGATGGGCTCGCCGGCGGCGGCCTTGAGGATCACCACCGGGATCAGCTTTTCGGGGAACTGCCAGGGGCCGTAGTTGTTGGAGCAGTTGGTGAGCACCACCGGCAGGCCGTAGGTGTGGTGCCAGGCGTTCACCAGGTGGTCGCTGGCGGCCTTGCTGGCCGAGTAGGGGCTGCGCGGGTCGTAGGGGGTGGTTTCTGAGAAGCGGCCCGTCTCGCCCAGGGAACCGAACACCTCGTCGGTGCTGATGTGGTGAAAACGGAACGCTGCCTGGCGATCCGGCGGCAGGCCCTGCCAGTGGCTGCGCACCGCCTGCAGCAGCTGGAAGGTGCCGGTCACGTTGCTGTCGATGAACGCCGCCGGGCCTTCGATCGAGCGGTCGACATGGCTCTCGGCCGCCAGGTGCATCACCAGGTCGGGATCGGCCTGCCGCACCGCCGCCGCCGTGGCGTCGCCGTCGGTGAGGTCCACACGCAGCAGCTGGTGGCGGCAGTCTCCGGTTGGCATGTGGGCTTTGGCCCCCAGCTCCGCCAGCACCTGCTCGATGCTGGTGAGGTCGCTGGCGTAGCCGCACTTGTCGAGGTTGAACACCAGCGCCTCGCTCTCGCGCAACAGGCGGCGCACCACCGCCCCGCCGATGAAGCCGGCGCCGCCGGTCACCAGGATGCGGGGGCGGCCGGCGAGCAGCTCGGCGGTGTTGGGCATCGTGTTGGTCATCCAGGGTTTTCCTCTGTCCAAGGGTTGACTGTCTGCACCCCCGTGGGCGTGAAGTGCCGGAGGTTGCGTGTCACCACCGTGAGGCCCCGCTCCAGCGCCGTGGCGGCGATCAGCAGGTCTGCTCCGTCTTGACCGATCCCGGCCGAGAGCTCTCCCCAGCGGCGTGCCACCCCCACATCCACCGGCAGCAGCCGATCGCCATACAGCCGCAGCAGCTGATCCAGCCAGCCGGCCAGCCGCTGGGCAAAACCGGCATCGGTCGTGCGCTTGCAGGCAATGCCCCGTTCAATCTCACCGATGCTCACCACACTCAGAAAACAGTGCTCCGGGCGCTGCCTGCCGATCCAGGCCACCACGCCCGGATCCCGCTGCCGCAGTCGCAGCTCGGAGAGCACCATCGTGTCGATCAGGAACACGGGAACTCCCTTGGCGTCAGCGGCATGCGCTCGAAGCTCTCGTCGTCCTGTGGCATCTGCAGCAGCAGTTCGTACAGCGAGGGCGCGTTGGCGGCGTCGAGGCGCTGCAGCCGCTGGTAGTGCTCGGCCGAGAGAACCACGCACACCCATTTGCCGCGGCGCGTCACCTTCTGTGGCTCGCCCCGGGCGGCCGCATCCACCACCGCACTGAAGCGGTTCTTGGCGTCCTGCAGGGTCCAGGTGGCATCCATTGCTCTTGTGGCTAGCTGATCTGGCTAGCTTAATGGCGGCGCTCATGCCACGGCCTCCAGCAGCTGGCGCAGCGCCTGCCGCCAGGGGGTGGGGGTCAGGCTGAGGCTGCGGCGAGTGCTGGAGCAATCGAGCAGGGAGTAGCTGGGGCGCTGGGCGGGCAGCGGATACTCAGCCGTGGTGAGCGGGTTCACCGGCGCGGGTTGATCCACAAGGCCCAGTTCCAGGGCCAATTCGCCCACCGCCACGGCCACGTCATACCAGCTGGCGGCACCTGCATCGCTCCAGTGCAGAACGGGCTCCCGCACGCCAGCGGTGACCACCCGCCAGCAGGCACCCGCCAGGGTGTGGGTGCTGGTTGGGCAGCCCACCTGGTCTTCCACCACCCCCAGGGCCTGGCCGCTGGCGCCCCGTTCGCGGTGCAGGCGCAGCATGGTGAGTGCGAAGTTCTTGCCCACCGGCCCCATCACCCAACTGGTGCGCAGAATCACCCCCTGGCCGCTGCCTCCCAGCACCCGCTCCACCGCCTCTTCTCCGGCGGCCTTGGTGGCCCCATAGGCACCAAGGGGGTCACGGCTCTGTTCAGGGCGGTAGGGGCTGCCCTGCTGGCCGTTGAACACAAAGTCGGTGCTCACCTGCAGGAGGCGGCCACCGGTCTTGAGCAGGGCTTCGGCGAAGGCCCGCGGGGCGCCGCCGTTCACCGCCAGGGCAAGGTCCGGTTCACTCTCGGCCTTGTCCACAGCCGTGTAGGCACCGCCATTGAGCACCCAGTCGGGCCGGTGCTCGTGCACCGCCGTGCGGCAGGCCTCGGCGTCGGCCAGATCCAGGGCCACCAGCCCCTCGCCACCCGCTCGGCTGGTGGCGATCAGCTCCACGCCCTCGGGGACCTGCTGGCGCAGGGCCTGGCCCAGTTGGCCGGCGGCGCCGGTGAGCAACACTCTCACGCAAACACCTCCCCCGCCGCAACGGCCTCGGCTAGAGACGGGGCGGCACCATCCTTGTCAGCCAGCAGAGGTTCGCTGCCGCCCAGCCGATCCAGCGGCCAGGCGATCGCCAGTTCAGGATCATTCCAGAGCAGGGAGCGCTCGCAGCCCTTGCTCCAGAAGCCGCTGGCCTTGTAGAGCACCTCCGCTGATTCGCTCAGGGTGAGGAACCCGTGGCCGAAGCCTATCGGCACCCACAGCTGCTGCTGGTTTTTGTCGCTCAGCTCGGCTCCCACCCACTGGCCGAAGGTGGCTGAGCTCCTGCGCAGGTCCACCGCCACATCAAACACGGCTCCCACGGGGCAGCGCACCAGCTTCGCCTGGGGTTCGGGCTCCAGCTGGTAGTGCAGGCCGCGCAGCACGCCGCGGCAGGAGCGGGAGTGGTTGTCCTGGGCAAAGGTGGTGGGGATGCCCACGGCATCATCGAAACGGCGCTGGTTCCAGCTCTCGTAGAAGAAGCCCCGACCATCGGCGAACACCCGGGGGGTGATCAGGAGCGGCCCCTCGACCACCTGGCCAGTGGCGGTGCGCAGCTGCTCAACCTGCATGGGGCACCTCCAGGCTCTGCTGCAGGGCGATGTGGTCGCCGTCACCCTCCTCGAGCAGCCTCAGAAGGTAGTCGCCATAGCCGCTCTTGCGCAGGGGCAGGGCCAGGCGCTCCAGCTGCTCGCGGTCGATCCAGCCCTGGCGCCAGGCCACCTCCTCGGGGCAGCCCACCTTGAGGCCCTGGCGATGTTCCAGGGTGCGGATGTAGCTGCTGGCCTCGTGCAACGAGTCGCAGGTGCCGGTGTCCAGCCAGGCCATCCCCCGGCCCATCAGTTCCACCTTCAGCAATCCATCCTCCAGATACAAGCGGTTGAGATCGGTGATCTCCAGTTCGCCCCGGGGTGAGGGCACCACCTGGCGGGCCCGCTCCACCACGGTGTGGTCGTAGAAGTAGAGCCCGGTCACCGCGTAGCGGCTTTTCGGTACGGTCGGCTTCTCCTCAAGGCTCGTCACTCTGCCCTCCCGGTCGAAGGCCACCACCCCATAGCGCTCCGGATCGCTTACCGGGTAGGCATACACCGTGGCTCCCTCGGCCGTGCCATTGCTGGCCGAGAGCTGGGGCACCAGGTCGTGACCGTGGAAGAGGTTGTCGCCCAGCACCAGGGCGGCAGGGGCTCCGGCCAGGAAGTCGGCGCCGATCAGGAAGGCCTGGGCCAGACCATCCGGGCTGGGCTGCTGGGCGTACTGAATGGTCATCCCCCAGCGGCTGCCGTCTCCCAGCAGGCGCTCGAAGGCCGGTTGATCAACGGGCGTGGTGATCACCAGCACCTCTTTGATCCCCGCCAGCATCAACGTGCTCAGCGGGTAGTAGATCATCGGCTTGTCGTACACGGGCAGCAGCTGTTTGCTCACCCCCTGGGTGATCGGATGGAGGCGAGTGCCGCTGCCGCCTGCCAGGATCAGTCCTTTGCGTGAACGATCACGTTCTGCAGGCTTGAAGGCGCTGGAAAGGCCTGAATCCGCCTCATTCACCCTGCTGCATACTGCATCAACGATGCAAGTAAAGCATGGCCATCCGCTGCGCTTTTGTGTCTGAGCCTGCAGTGCCGGAGCGATTGGGCTGCTGAATCAAACCGCTCTCAGCAGGCCGCTGGCGCACTCCTGCCGATAGGCCGCCACCGCCTGGCGCAGCCCCTCGGCCAGGGGAATGCGGGCCCGCCAGCCCAGCCCTGCCAGCCGGCTCACCTCCAGCTGCTTTTTGGGGGTGCCATCCGGTTTGCTGCTGTCCCAGAGGATGTCCCCCTGGAAGCCGGTGGCGGCGGCCACCGCCTCGGCGAGTTCGCGGATGGTCAGGTCCACCCCCGTGCCCACATTGAGGAAGGCCAGGGGTTCGCCCTGGTCGTCGCGGGGGGCATCGGCTGCCGCCGGATCCCAGTGCTCCAGGGCGAACACGCAGGCTTCTCCCAGGTCGTCGGCATGGAGAAACTCGCGCAGCGGCGTGCCGGTTCCCCAGCAGGTCACGCTGGCCGCGCCGCTGTCGGCCGCCTCCTGGAAGCGGCGGATCAACGCCGGCAGCACATGGCTGTTGGTGGGGTGGTAGTTGTCGCCCGTGCCGTAGAGGTTGGTGGGCATCAGGCTGATCGCGTCGAAGCCGTGCTGCAGGCGCAGGGCCTGGCAGAGCTTGATGCCGCTGATCTTGGCCAGGGCATACCACGCGTTGGTGGGCTCCAGGGAGCCGGTGAGCAGGGCCTCCTCGCGGATCGGCTGGGCGGCGAATTTGGGATAGATGCAGCTGCTGCCCAGGAACAACAGCCGGCGCACGCCGCTGCGCCAGGCCGCCTCGATCACATGGTTCTGGATCTTGAGGTTGTCGAGTAGGAAATCGGCCGGGTAGGTGTTGTTGGCCTGGATGCCGCCCACCTTGGCCGCCGCCATAGCCACCACCGTGGGCTTCTGCTCGGCGAACCAGCGCTGCACGGCCTCGGGATCGAGCAGGTCGAGCTCAGCCCGCGTGGCGGTGAGCAGGGCGCCGCCCCGGGCGGGGTCGCCGTAACCGGCACGTTGCAGGGCCCGGCAGATGGCGCTGCCGGCCATGCCGCCGTGGCCGGCCACGTAGATGCGGTCGGAGGGGCTGATCAGCATGCCCATCAGCCCTGGGGGGCGCGCGCCTGTTCCACCGCCATCGGGTTGGTGGGCGGGTTCTCCATGGAGCCCACCACGTTGAAGCCCTTCAGCCGCAGCAGGGCCTCCTTGCGTGCCTCCTCTTTGTCGTGCGACACCATCTCCGCCACCAGCTGCTCCAGGGTGGTGGTGGGCTGCCAGCCCAGCTTGGCGTGGGCCTTGCTCGGGTCGCCCAGCAGGGTTTCCACCTCGGCGGGGCGGAAATAGCGCGGGTCGATCCGCACCACCACCTCGCCGGTGTTGCGCCGGCCGGTTTCATGGATGCCATCGCCCTCCCACTGGATCGCTCCCCAGCCCAGTTCCGCCGCGGTGAGCTCGATGAAGCGGCGCACCGATTCCTGCCGGCCCGTGGCGATCACGAAATCCTCCGGCGGGCCCTCCTGCTGCAGCATCCGCCACTGCATCTCCACGTAATCCCGGGCGTGGCCCCAGTCGCGCAGCGAATCGAGGTTGCCCATGTAGAGGCAGTCGTCCAGTCCCGCATCGATCCGGGCCAGGCCGCGGGTGATCTTGCGGGTCACGAACGTCTCCCCACGCCGCGGTGATTCGTGGTTGAACAGAATGCCGTTGCAGGCATACATGCCGTAGGCCTCCCGGTAGTTCACCGTGATCCAGTAGGCGTAGAGCTTGGCCACCCCGTACGGGCTGCGCGGATAGAACGGCGTGCTCTCCTTCTGGGGGATCTCCTGCACCAGGCCATAGAGCTCGCTGGTGCTGGCCTGGTAGATGCGCGTTTTGCCGCTCAGGCCCAGCATCCGAACCGCCTCCAGGATCCGCAGGGTGCCAAGCGCGTCGCTGTTGGCCGTGTATTCCGGCGCCTCGAAGCTCACCGCCACGTGGCTCTGGGCACCCAGGTTGTAAATCTCATCCGGTTGCACCTGCTGGATGATCCGGATCAGGTTGGTGCTGTCCGTTAAATCGCCGTAGTGCAGGGTGAGGCTGGGATTGCCCTCGTGCGGATCCTGATAGAGGTGGTCGATCCGCGTGGTGTTGAAGCTGCTGGCGCGCCGCTTGATGCCATGCACCGCGTAGCCCTTCTCCAGCAGCAGCTCCGCCAGATAACTGCCGTCCTGGCCTGTGATGCCGGTGATGATAGCGGTTTTGGTCATTGGCAACTGCTTGCCTGCAGTACGCAATACTGAAATTCATTATATCACACCTAGAACAACTCTCCTCGAAACATCTTCTCCACTATCTCTTGGGTGGAACGATTGGAAAACCAGCCAAGTTCTCGCCTAATCCTGCTTGGGTCCACAGCAGAGTAACTTAAATCAGCGGGTCGCTTGAAGGAGTCATCAGACTCCAAATGATTTTCTATCGCAAGGCCGGCTACACAGAAGGCACTCTGCACGAAGTCGCGCAGTGAGGTTGTCGTACCTGATGCGATGAGATAGTCCATAGGCTTCTCAGCCTGAAGCATCAGATGCATCGCCTTGACATAATCAGGGGCCCACCCCCAGTCACGCCAAACTTCAAGGTTCCCTAGTCGTAGTTTCTCAAGCATACCTGCCTTGATCGACTTGACCCCTTCAATCACTTTCTGCGTCACAAAGCGCTTAGGGCGAAGGGGCGACTCGTGATTTGCCAGGATCCCTGTGCAAGCAAACATTCCATAGGCTTCACGATAGGTCGAGACCTGCCAGAACGACGCAGCTTTCGCCACGGCGTAGGGGCTGCGGGGATGCAGAGGTGTCTCCTCAATTGCAGGCGTATCCCCGATATTACCAAAGCATTCCGTGCTGCCCGCGCTGAAGAAGCGAATGCCTTCTCCCAGGTAACGAATCACTTCCAGAAGATTAAGCGTGGCTACCGAGATTGATTCCATGCATTCCACTGGCTGCTCGAACGACAGTCCCACGCTAGTTTGCCCAGCCAGGTTGTAGATCTCGTCTGGCGCCGTCCCCGACACCACCTTCAGCACACTGCGAAAGTCGTTTGGCGCCAGAGAGACAATCTCAATTTCATCAGCCACCCCCAACCTCTGCAATCTTGAAGTGTCACACATCTGGGCATCACGGCTGGTGCCTACCACGCGATACCCCAAGCCAAGCAGGTGGTGGGCTAGATAGGCGCCATCCTGGCCAGTGACGCCGGCAATTAGTGCAGTCTTACTCATTCGTTCACCTTCTCACTGATCGGGGCGGATGGATTCATAAGGTAACCCGTGTCAGAGGCCACAGTCTGGTGTCCATCCCCACCTCCGGATTTACTAGCATCCACGAATTCCTTGTTGAGCTTTGGCCATCCTGGTAGGGCATCATAGAAGGTCAGCTCCTGATCCCTATTAAACCACCT